>CBFGOM010000008.1:0-60879 GCA_965650385.1 uncultured Oscillatoriaceae bacterium | reverse complement strand
GCATCAAACTCAGTGGAGCCAATTTGGAAAATGCTCACCTCAGCCGTGCGGACTTGAGTAATGGCAAGCTCTTTGGTGCTAAATTAAGCTACGCCGACCTTAGTCGTGCTGATTTGTTTCGGGCGGATTTATTTCGCGCTGAACTTGCCGATGCAGACCTTCATCGGGCCAATCTCACCCGCGCCGACCTCAGTGGCGCCAATCTGACTCGGGCTAATTTGAATGAAGCGACCTTAAGTCAAGCGAATTTAAGCGATAGTAATCTGTCTTTTGCCAGCCTCAATAATGCTAAGTTGAATGGGGCTAAATTAAATGGGGCCAATTTAAGTGAAGCGCGGCTCTTTGATAGTGACCTCACCGGGGCTAAATTAGAAAAAGCTGACCTCAGAAATGCTGAACTATTCGCGGCTAAATTAATTGAAGCCAATTTGATAGAAGCCGATTTACGCAACGCTAAATTTAGTGAAGCCAATTTGAGCAAAGCCAAGCTAGATGGAACCAACCTCTCGGGGAGTAATCTGAGTCGGACCAATCTCAGTGAAGCCAGTTTAAGTGAAGCTAATTTGACCGAAGCGAACCTCAGTGAAGCAACTTTACGCAAAGCGAACCTCAGCGGGGTCAAATTGTGCGATGCTAATCTGAGTCGGGCTAACCTCAGTGAAGCGAAGTTAGTTGGCGCGGATTTGTCCAGTCCCAAAAAAGAGCCGATCGCCGAGCGGTCCTTGTCCCTGAAAAATAAAAAATCGGTCATGCTCGGTCGCGATCCCAGCGTTTCTTTACAGATTTATTCTCCCTTTGTTTCCCGCCGTCATGCTTCCATTGATGTCGAAGATAATGGACAATATATTATCCGCGACCATAACAGCACCAATGGGGTTTTTGTCAATGACCAGCAGATCGAGGAATCGATGGTTTTACCCGATGGCGCGAGAATTCGGATCGGACCTTTTTTGTTGATTCTCAACGGGGACGAACTCGAACTACAGGATGAGCAAAACCGGCAACCCACATCCCTGAGTGAGGCTGATTTAAGTCAAGCGGACTTGCGGAATGCTAACCTGAGTGGGGCTAACTTGTATCGGGCTAACCTCAAAGGTGCTAACCTGTATGGCGCAAACCTCACGGGCAGCAATCTAAGCCATACCAACCTTTCAGGCGCTACAATGCCAGATGGGTCGATTCATCCCTAGGCGATCGGGACTGTGATCCCCACAACCGGCGAGGATTGGAACCCCTAAAGCCTGCCTCAAGCTTTGGAACAGTCGTGAATCCCTAGGACCAGAAACCGGGTTTCTGTTCCCGATTTGTTGCTAATTGATATAAATTTTGTTGACAAACCCGGTTTCTCACTCCTGTTGTGTTCGCCCCCTAGATAGCTTTCATAGACCAATGTTTGCTAGAGTATTTCATCCGGAGTCAGTCTCCGGTTAAATGCCCATACCGAAACTTCTACTTGTAACGTCTAAAATGCTAAGAGCCGGAATTGTCGGACTCCCAAATGTGGGAAAATCTACTTTATTTAATGCCTTAGTTGCGAATGCTAAAGCGCAAGCGGCTAACTTCCCCTTCTGCACCATCGAACCGAATGTCGGAGTTGTGGCAGTGCCAGATGAGCGCTTAACGATGCTGGCAAAACTCTCAAAATCTGAGCAAATCGTCCCCACGCGCATCGAGTTTGTGGATATTGCTGGATTAGTCAAAGGTGCGAGCAAAGGGGAGGGTCTGGGTAACCAGTTTTTATCTCATATTCGCCAAGTCGATGCGATCGTGCAGGTGGTCCGTTGTTTTGACGATGAAAATATTATTCACGTCGCCGGTTCTGTCGATCCAGTTCGGGATATTGAAATCATTAACCTAGAACTGGGATTAGCGGATCTAGCACAAATTGAGCGGCGCATGGATCGCACCCGTAAATTAGCGCGCAGCAGCAAAGAGGGTCAAGTAGAAATGGCTGCTTTAGAAAAACTAGCAGCCGCCTTAAATGAAGGAAAACAAGCACGCCAAGTGTCGTTAACGGCAGAAGAAGCGGAAGCCATTGATCAGCTTGAGCTACTCACCAGTAAACCCATTATTTATGCAGCCAATGTGTCAGAAGATGACTTAGCTACTGGCAATGAATGGGTAGAAAAAGTCCGAGAAGTTGCCTCAGCAGAAAATGCGAGAGTAGTCATTATTTCGGCTCAGGTTGAATCGGAACTGGTGGACCTTCCGGAAGAGGAACGAGGAGATTTTCTCGCATCTCTCGGGGTGGAAGAAGGCGGATTAAAGTCTTTGATTGCTGCGACATATCAATTATTGGGGTTACGCACATTTCTCACTACCGGACCGAAAGAAACCCGGGCTTGGACGATTCGAGAAGGGATGTTAGCACCTCAAGCAGCCGGGGTGATTCATACCGATTTTGAACGGGGTTTCATTCGGGCTGAAACAGTTGCTTATCAAGATTTGGTGAGTACGGGTTCGATGAATGCGGCGAAGGAAAAAGGGTTGATTCGCAGTGAAGGAAAAGATTATGTGGTGCAAGAAGGGGATGTGATGTTATTCCGGTTTAATGTTTAAGCGAAAGGGGGTGAGATATCTCTGGGAGGAATGGCATTAGGGGGAAGCAAATTTTCCAAGGCGATCGCCCGTTTAGTTCTTGTCCCAAGTTAATCATTTTTCCCCACTTACAAGGAAGGGGTACGGCATGACTGTACCCCCGGGGATTTACTCCATTTGGAAATAATCTTTAGCCGCTTGCTGAGTATCATTTCCCAATCGCGTAATGAGATACTCGCTATAAGCAGTATTATTTAAGGGAAAACTGGAATTCTCCAGAATAAACTCGGGAAATATCGCAGTTAAATCAGAGGTTCTTTCTTTGCCCTGGCGAGGAATTTTATGATTAACTATTCGATATCCCTGAGAATTTTTATTTAAAATGAGGGCGATGGGAAAACTACCCCCTCGCTTCTGGAACAGTTGATTGTTTTCTACATCATATTCATGACAAACCACCCACAAATATTGATGAATGTCTCGCTTTTTGGCTTCTATTCCATACACTTGATAAGCACAAAAGGTACGATTCACCAAGGCATCCACTCCGACAATATCTTTGATAAAGTGGGAGTTTTCCATGTACTCAGCCGTGGCTTGTTCAATGTTAAAGGAACTGTGGGAGTTGAGGCTGGGTTCTTTGCTGTCACACCCCCCAAGCATTAAGGCAGCGGGAAGGAGTGGCACACCGATAAACCATTGAAAGAATAAGGACAGTGTACGCATTGCTATAAGGTAAAGTTTATAGATAGAGTTTTGCCTGCATTGTCTTAGGGGTATGACTGTAGCAAGCGTGTCCTTTAAGATTCGGTTAGACTGTGACTGATCCTAGACAAATCTTTCCCCTATTGATGTAATACTTTATACTCAACAGGGGTTAGTTTTTAAGAAAGAAGATTAAAAAATACTAAATTTTTTCTGGGTCAGGGATAATTTGGATAAATTTGTCATCAACCTATCAGAAAATGAGGGTGTGAGCTAGGTGATGAGGGACTGTGCAGGAAGCGGCGATCGCACCTAGAATGAGGGCTGTAGAACTGTCCCTCACCTGATTGAGTAAGGTAGGCAACCCAGTTCAAACCCTCTTGTAAATTAAACGCTTTCAAAGATTGAAGCCCAGACTAGAGAAATTTTTAAACTAGGATTAAATCTTTCAGAAGATCCATTTGTCAAATTTTTAGGCAATTTTTATTCCCTTGAAAGTGGAAAAGGATACAGGGACACCTCTTCATCATTTAACTCAATTGGACTGGGATCACTTGCATCGGGATATATTTTAAGCGGGGATCTGGGAGTGCGGCAGGAGGAGAGCCACATGACTAAGGAAGAGAGATGCCCGTTCGTAACGAAAAAATTGGAGAACGATCGCCCTAAATTTACAGCAATTAACGGGTACAAATTGGGAATAATAGTACAGCCTTTAGGAAAGAAAAATTTTTCCTAGGCTTAAAGGCTTATCCGGGCAGCAAATTTCACGGAAACTTTACAAGATCGGAGCACAACCTTGACAATTCCCTCTAGCGCATATAATAATCTCCAGGGACAATAAAATAAATACGATTCAATGCTAAACTCCATTGAACCGGTTAAAGGGTGCTAGAGTAAACTACCATCAGTCAACGATAATCAATCGAGCGGTTTTGACGGGGCAGAATTCCCGGGGATCTACTGCCCCCAGGAAACAAGCAAGCATTTTAAAAAATGCAGGGTGCGCCGGACTAGAACGGGCAGCAGTGAACTGGATGCCCAATCTCAAAGGGGGAAAGTCGGACTATCCCAGACTACCCACTGATTTATCATTCATTACAAAAAATTTGCAGGAAGTAACCGGATGAACTGACCCACTCGCTGAAAAGCAAGAGACGTAAATTGGATGGCAATCGTAAAATTGAAACCAGCTCACCCCTTCATTTTTGTTAAAGGATTGAGCGGTGAAAAATCTCACGCGATCGCGCCTCGCTTTCAGGTTAACTGGGGCAGTTCACTTGCGGGTGACCCCCTCTCAGGTGAAGGAAAATGAAACCAGGAATTTTGTCTACCACAGCACTCGTGATTGCACTTGGCTTTACAGGTTCAGTAACTGCTCAACCCGGTGTCAACTACGACACGCGCACCCAAGCGAGCTCAAAACGTGACCCGGATTCGGTTAGAAAAACGCCCTCAACCCAGACCCCTTCTCTACGCCAGCACAATGCTACCGTTGCGGCAGGCATCGAGATCAACAAACAGGCGATCGCTGCTATCAGCCAATTTTTGAATAACCAGGACCCCCCTAGCCCCAGCAGCGAGATCCTTCCGCTTCAGACCCTCGATGCACCGGCTATCTCCCCGGAATTACCGCCCCTAGCCGCTGCCAGCATCTACTTACCCGAATTAGCCCCGACGATGAGTGGCTATCTTTGGCCCGCCCAAGGGCTCCTCTCTTCAGGCTATGGCTGGCGTTGGGGACGGATGCACCACGGTATTGATATCGCTGGACCCATCGGCACTCCCATTATGGCTGCCGCCAGTGGGGTAGTGATTACGGCGGAATGGCACACGGGAGGCTATGGTAACCTCGTGGAAATCGAACATTCTGACGGTAGTATTACCCTCTACGCCCACAACGATCGCATCCTCGTCAACAAAGGGGATCAAGTCCAAGGGGGCCAATTAATCGCTGAAATGGGCAGTACCGGCTTTAGCACCGGACCCCACTTACACTTTGAAGTCCATCTTCCTGAACAAGGATCCGTCAATCCCCTGGCTTATCTTCCCGAATCGGGATTATCTGCTCGATTGCCTAGAGCATCGGTGCCTACTGCATCGGTTCGGTAATGCCCCAGTGTTGGAGTGGCTGTGCGATCGCCCTCTATCCTTCCCAGTCTTTAGCTTATCAACTTCCGGAAACCTACTCAAACGTCTTGTGTCCTACTCCAATTCGGGTAACTTCTCTCAGAAGTTATCCGCTTTTTTTTAGAGGGTTTAGCATCGCTACCGTTAAGGCTGACAAATCAGACCGGCTTCGTTAAAATCAAGGGCGATTCTTGCGATCGCACCCGCTCCCATGAACCACTCATCCCCCCACCCTTTCCGTCTTTCCCTCTACGCACTGATTGTCCTGTTATTAGCCAGTTGCACCCCGACGAAAACCAGTGAGTGCCGCCGCCTAATTCAAGCCCTAGACCAAGGTACGACCACCTTGAACCGCTTAGAACTCACGCCGATGACTGGGAGTCCGGCTGCCGATGCCGTGGAACGCTCCATTGAAGGGATCAAAACGGTCCAATTAACAGACGAAACCATTATTAGCTTTCAAACCCGGGCAGTTGCCCTCTACCAGCAAATCGCGACCACTTTGCGAGAAACTAGCGGCATTGCCACAATGGTGAGCAATCTCGAACCCACGCCGAAAGGATTACAAACCCGAAACACGGCTCAAGCGCAAGTCGCCTCAGCGATCGCCTCCATCGAACAATCCACCCAAGATGTCACCGTCCTCCTGGCTGAAATCGAGGAATACTGCCTCCCCCAACCCTAACCTCTCCCGAATCTCCCCCAACTCCCCCATCATGAGTTACTGTCTCAATCCAAGATGCCCCAATCCCAGCGATCCCGTCAACGAAAACACCCGCTATTGCTCCGAGTGTGGCTCTGATTTATTAGTAGCAGAACGCTGTCGAGCGCTGCAGCTCCTGGGTAGCAACAGTTATGAAAAAACCTTTGAAGTAACTGAAGCGGGAACCGCCAAAATTTTGAAGGTTCTCCAACTTGATGATCCCGTAGCAATCACCCTATTTCAACAACAAGCTTTACTGTTAGGGAAAATGCAACATCCAGGGATTCCTCAACTGCAACAAGGTGGATACTTCAGCTTTGCACCGACGAACAGCGCCACAGCGGTGCATGGGATGTTGATGGAAAAAATTGCGGGACTCAATTTAGAGCAGTGGATGAAAAATCGCGCCTATCAACGGATTTCGCAAGAGTTAGCGCTGAAGTGGCTCCAACAAATTGCGGAAATTTTACAGCCGATTCATGCAACCCCTTATTTGCACCTCAATATTAAGCCCAGTAATATTATCCTGACTGATTCAGGACAGTTGGTCTTGATTGATTTTGGTACTGCTAGACAGGTGAGTGCGAGTTATTTACGCACGGTGGAACTTTCTCCTCGTCTGAAAAGTATTGATTCGGGAGGATATACCCCACCGGAACAACTCAAACATGAAGCGGTAGCGCAATCAGATTTTTTTGCTTTGGGACGAACAATGGTGTATTTGCTCACGGGTATGGAGCCGTTGAGCTTTTACAATGCAGAGACTGCCAACTTGTCTTGGCGCGATCGCGCACCGCAAATTTCCCAACGGGTGGCGGATTTGATTGATCGCCTGATGGATCCGGCCCTGAGTCAGCGAATCCAGACAACGGAGGAAATTTTACAGCAATTAAGGGAATTGCAACCCCAGGTGATGCAGAGGGAATGGGGTTCAGAGTCAGTGGAGGCACTCACCCCTTCCCTGAGTCGAGAAGTAGTTGCGACAGGGACTCTAGTCTTGCCTGGGTTGCACCTGCCTAGCTTTCCCCCACCCCTCTCGGGAACAGTGGCGGTAACCGTGGATGCTATACCCCGCTTGAAAGGCGATCGCAAAGGGTGGCGATTGGCTGGGGTGTTAGGGATTTGGGCCATTATTGGATTAGTTGGGGGAATGGGCTCGTGGTTTTTATTCACGCGAACCAGTAGCGCCTATCAGTGCCAAAGATTGTTAGCAGTGATTGATGAAGGGGGACAACAAGTCACTCAAATTGAGGGAACCGATGCGACTGCCGCTAACAAAATGGCACAACATCTCGATCGCCTTGCGAAAGAATTGTTAGGGATGAAAATATCTAATACTGAAGTTCAAACCTATCCTCTACAGTTGGGGAAAAGTTACCAACAATTGAGTTTATCGTTTCGGCAAATTGGAGATGCGATCGCTATTGTGGATGCCGCCCCCTTATCCAAAGCCGGTTTAGACCAGGTGAAAGCGGCCCGCAAAAAAGCCGAAGAAGCAGGGCGCGCAGCGGCTTTAGCCGCCAAAACAGCCGATGGAGTTGCCGGACAAATTCATAGCTACTGTAAACAATAGGTTGAATCTAATAAAACCCCAGATAAATTAAGCCAAACTTACAGGAATCTTTCAATTCAAATTCCTGTAAATTTGGCTTAATTTATTAATTTTTAAAGATGAATTTCTAGGTTTAAAATATAGTGGCCTAACTGAACATTTTGGGACCAAAGCTCATACTCTAGGCGCAAATGTTCAGGAATGGGGCGACCCGAGAGGGTTAAGCTACGAGTATAATTTCTCATCCGTAACTGCCCATTGCTGCCGTCGGTTTCATTTTGTAACCAATAGCGGCTCATTCCATACATTCCGCGTTCCCATTGGTGACGATAGCTAAATTGACCATTCCCCTGCATCGTCATAATCACTCGATAGGGCGAAATTTCTAACCACAAGAGTCTCGAAGTAATCGCAGTGGGTTCGGGACCGACTTCCGAAGTCGAAGCTGACTCCTGAAAATCGCTCAATGCCGGTTCAGTGAGGAGTAAATGAAACCGATCTTGGTCCTTTTGATAAAGAGTAGCAGCAGTTTCTACGACCGACCAGAGGGGGAGGTCAGTCGAGATCAAGCAAAGGCTTACAGGTTTGCGGCGATGGGTCAGCATGAGGGTTGTAACGAACAGCGTGTGAAGAGTTTTGCAACAATTGACAAGACTAGGGGGTGACTTGCTCTCAATTTTAGTATGTCAGCAGAGTCAAGAACAGTGTAGGATTGCCCTAAGCCATCCCATCACAGTTTAGCCCAATGCCCAGTTCGATAGTAAATGTAAGAATTACGGAATCTCAGCAACAATTAACCATTGATAGACCGGCGCAGGGTTTATCCGTGCAAGGACGGATCCGAGTGCCGGGGGATAAGTCGATTTCCCACCGAGCTTTGATGCTGGGGGCGATCGCCAAGGGTGAAACCACGATTGAGGGGCTGCTATTGGGAGAAGACCCTCGGAGTACCGCCCGATGTTTTCAGGCATTGGGGGCAGAAATTTCTCCCCTAAATGAACAACGGGTGCGGGTGCGTGGTGTTGGAGTCGGAGAATTAGTCGAACCGACGGATATATTAGATGCGGGAAATTCTGGGACGACGATGCGATTGATGCTGGGCATCCTTGCCAGTCATCCCGACCGATTTTTTACCGTAACGGGGGATAAATCCCTGCGATCGCGCCCGATGTCTCGGGTGGTTAAGCCTTTACAACAAATGGGTGCTCAAATCTGGGGTCGCAATGGCAATTCCCTGGCTCCTTTAGCCGTTCAAGGTCAATCCTTACGGCCCATTCATTATCACTCACCGATCGCCTCGGCTCAGGTTAAGTCTTGTATCTTACTTGCAGCTTTGATGGCAGAAGGAACAACTACTATCACGGAACCGGCAGTCTCCCGGGACCATAGTGAACGGATGCTCAAGGCATTTGGGGCGGAAATTACCACGGATCCCGACACGAAAAGCGTAATGATTACGGGACTGGCTCAACTTCAAGGGCAATCAGTGATTGTACCTGGGGATATCAGTTCGGCGGCATTCTGGATTGTGGCAGCGGCGATCGTCCCGGATTCAGATTTGACCATTGAAAATGTCGGGATCAATCCCACCCGGACCGGGATTTTAGAGGCCCTGGAGATGATGAATGCGGATATTCAATTAGAAAATGAGCGGATAGTTGCCGGGGAACCTGTAGCGGATATCCGAGTGCGTCATTCACAACTGAAGGGTTGCTCTATTAGTGGGGATATTATTCCTAGACTGATTGATGAGATTCCAATTCTGGCAGTGGCAGCAATTTTTGCTGAGGGTCAGACGGTGATTTCCGATGCGGCAGAATTGCGGGTGAAAGAGAGCGATCGCCTTGCCGTAACGGCAACGGTACTCAATCAAATGGGGGCGAAAATCACCGAATTGCCTGATGGGTTGGAAATTACGGGCGGGACGCCCTTAAATGGGACTGATGTGGAGAGTTATGACGATCATCGAATTGCCATGAGTTTGGCGATCGCTGCCTTGAATGCCAGGGGAACCACCACGATTCATCATGCCGAAGCTGCCGCTATTTCTTACCCGGATTTTACAGCGACTTTGCGACAAGTTTGCGAAGAATGCTGATTCAAACGTGATCGTTCAGGTCGGTTTCAAGGGTAAACATGAACTTAAGGCGATCGGAATTTAAAAACTTTTCTAAAATCCATTCGAGGAAATCAGGAGAAATCCAATGTCTGAACCGAGTTCTAACCCCAAAAAACCCCTAGGGTTTGATGAAATTATTGCAATTTTTGTGGCGTTTTCCACCCTAGGTACAATTTTTATATTATCCTTCCCTAGCACTGAGAGGGGTTTAAATATTTTTGAAACGGGAACCAGTGCTCCCACTTCGGAAGAGGCGGCTTCCAGGGAGCAAACCCCTGAAACCCCAGTCAATTCAGGGGTCAATTCTGGACCTGTTCCCGCAGTTGGCCCTCAGTCCACCAATCCGACAACCTCCCCTCAAGGGAATTCAACTGCTTGGGGTGGGTTGGCACTCCCCTTTTTCTCCCCCAACCCCAACGGGAACCCCACAGAAGCACCCACGGGGGAAGGGTCAACGGAAGTAACGTCTCCCTCAGTCGAGACACCGATGCTTTCCAGTCCAACTACTGAGGAAACTCTCCCCAAGGAATCAGAAGAGACCCCAAAGCCCACCTCATCTCCCTCAGCCACTCCTACAGACGAGACACCGACGCTTTCCAGTCCGACTACTGAGGAAACTCTCCCCAAGAAATCAGGAGAGACCCCAAAGCCCACCTCATCTCCCTCAGCAACTCCTACACCTGAAAAGAGAACAGACTCAACCCCGAAACCTTAGTCTCTAAAAGGTTAGTCCCCTTGGAAGACAACCAAGTTTTTTGATAAAATCTCTGCCCATCCGTAGAAAATGAGGAGCAAAAACACAGTTTTTGCTCTTTTTAATCTAAATCCTTTGAATCTAAATCCCTTGCCTAAAAATCGCTCAGACCCCACCCTAACCCTTTTATAGGTGGGTAGAGGGGACCCGCCGCGAAGAACCTTGCAGTCTGTCGGGGGGTGTGGAGGAAAGGGTCTAATAACGGGTCCTGGAGTCTGGATGGGGTTGGTCAATGAGAATTTAATTTTAGAAAAATATACAAATTGAACTCAGGCATGAGAGAGCCTTGGAAAAGTTGGGAATACTGGGAAAAAGGTAAGGTAATGGAGCGCACGGAATTATGCTGCGCCAGATCAAACATATCTTCTCGACTGTGCGGACCTATTCTGATCTCAGTCCCGATTTGTACATTAGGAAGCAGGTAAATCAGAGGTTATGTGAACGGACTAACTTATCCCTAGATGAGTGGTTTAACGGTTTTTGGCGATCGCGTGAAATTTCTTTTTCAGTGGCGAGTTTTGTTTATATTCAATTGGAAAAATATTCGGGCTTACAAATTGGGAGAGTGTTACCGGGGGATCGTTTAGAGCAAGATTTACAGTTAACACTTGTCTCTTGGTTTGACTGGAATCTTTATCTTTGTGAGGATTTTTTGGATGAGTTTGGTATAGATATTGGCGATCGCTTTGACCTACAGATGATGGAAACCGTCGAAGATTTGGTGCGCTGCCTCCATAGTCTGAGTTGTCCGCCTTCGTGAGCATTCCACGGGTTCAAACATCACTCAATCTAACCTAGAGTCGGAAGTGTTCAGGCCATAGGGCGGACAAATTGACCGCCCCAATTCCAGGAAGTTAACGCGCCGAGGCGATCGTCAACCCAAGAATTTCCAAGACTTGCATCCAACAGCAAGGCTTGGAAAAGAACTAGGAAGAATGGTGACCAATCACTTGGTCTTTGATGGTTGAAATATCCTGGACTAACTCTTTGCGGTTAGAAGCGCGGAGTAAATAGCGATAGACAAACCAAGCAGAGTACCCGATTCCAACAAATTCAAAAAACGGCGCAAGCAGGGGAACATCATTCACGGCATCCACCACAGCGAGGATCACTCTGACTGTCACCAATGCAGACAAAAACAGTCCGACGGTAACCAGGGGTCGTTGGTACTCGCTAACAAAACTGGTGACATAGAGCGGCAGATCCCCTAAGATTGCCGTGACGCTATCGACGATTTCCTCGAATTGACTCGGTTCTTGAGTAGCTGGAGAGAAAGGAGCTAACGCCCCTCCTTCGGCAGCGTTGATCTCGATTCTAAGTTGTTCAGCTTCCTCAGCTAACTGGGCAGATTTTGCGCTGGAGATTGCTTCCGTTTCAGTTTTAGGATTCATAAAATAGTTTTCCTTGACGAACAATAACTGGATCGTAGCTTGTGAGCGGAGCAGTTTGCCAACCTTCAGAGGTATTGCGATCGCTGAAATCCCAGGTTCAAAGCAATCTCGATGAGACCTCAATCAGTCCCACAGGCTTATCGGGTGGGAATTTTGCGGTTTAAGACCCAAAAATCTCTTTTGTGGCAATGTTGCCTTGATTTTATAGAGGAATCTAGGAAATTTGAGCAAATTAGAGTCCGTCTTCTTGATTTGTAGAGATTTATCCTTGGACTAATAAACCGGACTTATCCATCTATTGAGCCATTGGGGATCTACCCAGGGGATTAAACGGGTGAAAGGCTAAGGATCAGGCAAAATAAGATGGGAATTGATTAGACGCTATTTTGACCATGAATGCAGATCATCAACAGTTGCAACAACAACTCAACCATCTGAAAGAACGCTTACCGGGATTGAGCAGCCGCCTTTCACAAGCGGCGGTGGAATTGAAAGAAGCAGGAGTACCCGTAGATGAACGACTCAGCGAGCAACTGATAGCGTATCGACAGGAGTTTGCGGGGCTCAAATCACGGGCGATCAATCTGGCAAAAACTTACTCGGTGCCCGGGGTGGTGGCACCGACACAGATTTCTTCCTTGCATGATATTCAGGGAGTTTTACACGCGATCGCCCGGTCCGGAGGAGAAGTCAACGAATCCCAAAAAGCCCTCTACTACATTGATCGCTTTTTGTCCCTGACCCATCGCGATCAACCGCATTTCGCACCGTTAGAGGAAGCGAAAGTTAAAGCGCGGGAATTACGCCACATTATCCTCAACTCCGCCCCGAGTAATTTTCCCCCGGATGTCCCGGCGTTACTTTCGGGTCAACATCCTTGTTGTGCCTTCCTCAGTCTGATTGAACCCGATGCCAATATTGCTGATGATGAGTGGGAAAGACGGCAGGAGTTGTGCGGACGAGCTTTTGGTAAACCCTTAACCCTGGCTGCGAGTCGAGGAAAACTGCAATTTTCTGGGACTACAACTGTTCCAGCCCCGACGGTGACGGCCCCAGCCCCAGCCCCGACGGTGGCAGCCCCGAAAGCATCCCCGCCTCGGCGATCGCCGGAAATGGTCGTAATTGCTGGGTCTACTGAATCGGTGGAACCCACGGACACAGAAGCGGAAGTGGAACGCTTACTCTCGCAACAACCTGTTTCCCCGCCGTCTAATTTGCCCGATGTGATTATTCTCCCCAGTTCCGATGACTCCCCCTCCCGGAGTCAGATTGCTCCCCCGAACCCGAATTTTGCCCCAACTCCGCCGAAGATGTCAGGGCTTTCCGGTGTGGGAATCGAGGTGGGATTAAATGTTTTAGTTCATATTGAACGAATCGGTGATCACCAGTTTCATGAACATGAATTTGCGGGAACCCGGGGGAAAGCACTCCGCCTCGAAGCCTTTGCGCTGGAAATCAAACCCCCGATTCCTGGATTAGGGATTCGCTATATGGCGCATATCCAAGGGAGTGGAGATACGCCTTGGGTGACTGAAGGTGAGTGGGTTGGTGCTCGCGGTTCGGGTTTGCGGATTGAGGGTTTGGCGATCGAATTAACGGGTCCGGAAGCGCCCAATTATGCGGTTTATTACAAGGCGCATATTGAGCGAGTGGGAGATACTCAGGAGTTTTCTAATGGTGAATTCTGCGGACGGCGTGGCATGGGACTACGAGTAGAAGGCATTGAAATCCACATTGATCGCAAGTAGGGCAATGGGACAGGATTAGATTGATAGGATTAGATTGATAGGACAAGAAACCGGGTTTCTGGATAACTGTTGTTGCTTTCTTGCCACAGAGGTTGTCCAGAAATCCGGTTTATAATCGTCGGTTTATAATCCGGCTAATAGACAGAGTAAGAGGGCTTCGGTCCATTCGACGACGGCACCATAGGTATCGCCGGTATGACCCCCGAGTTTGTAATTAAACCAAGCCCCGGTGAGGATGGCGATCGCACTGCCGCCGGTGACCATTCCTACGGCTAAAATCCAGGAATTGCCATTGAGGAAGAATTGCACCCCACTCAAGGCGACCAAAAATAGAAAACCCGGGAGTAAGTCCCAGGGAGACCCCATAGAATCCTGGTGAATGGCTCCTTTGCCTGAAACTTTTAAATAGGGATAACGGGCGATCGCCACTAATTGTCCCCACCGTCCCCAACCGGCAGCAGCCATTAAAACTACCGCTCGATTGGTACTTAAATCACTCAAGGCTGCAACTTTTAGGGCAATTAAGGCAATTGCTGCCATGACGCCAAATGCGCCGGTAACACTATCAGCCATCACTTCTAAGCGGCGATGGGGTTCTTGCACCGCTAACCCATCCCCGGTATCGATCGCCCCATCCAGATGCAATCCGCCGGTAATTCCAATCCAGGCCACAATCACCAGGGTGCTGCGCGTGAGTCCGGGCATGGCTAACCCCTGCAACAGGAGATCCAACAAGCCCAGCAGCGCCCCGATTGCTACTCCGACAAAAGGCGCATACCGAGCAATGCCACGGAACTCCAAGGTCCAACTGAGGGGAACGGGCAAACAGGTATAGAAGGCGATCGCTGCTGCCAATCCCGAACCAAGAGTTCCCAATCGGGCTACTTTTGTCTTTACAAACTCAACGACCCGTTTCACCCGGCGATTATCCCTCATAGTCAAAATTTGTATTTTTTTTCCGCCATTCTACTGATACATCCACTTTATAACCTGTGCCAAAATTGAATTGACGAGCGTTATCCTTTGTCGAACTCCCTTCGGCATGACGCGCAAAGCTTTCTTAAATATTCCCTCTATAGGGCACCCAACAGAGGGTCTCAATTCAAACAGAGGGTTTCGATTGTAAATTAAGGGCGGTTTCTCTATGATGCCAGATCAATCTCCTACTAGCCTGCCTGCTCCCTGCATTGTCGATACGGGTACTGTGGTCAATAAGCAAGATATGTATAGACTCCTGGCTGATTTAGGCCGAGTCCGTTATGCACACTTCCAAGAGGGTCATCTTCAAACCCAAGGGGAAGGCTATGTTATGGAAGTTTTTGCTGATCCTCAACGTTCAACCCTGATCGCTAATCATCGTCTTTATATCAATGTGCAGAGTTTTGATTGTTTAGAACTCAAACAATCTTCTGAATCTGAATCTTACTTCGATCTCGTTCAAGATGACCGACAATTACGGTTACTTCCTGTCTCTAATCCACTTCAGGAGCAATCGACGAGAACTCTCGATACTGCGGCGGCGTTAGAGGCAGTATTGAGAGAGGTCCTCATTGCTAAATTAGATGCTGAAATTGATGATGAGGGAATGCTACCTTTTTGAGTGGCGATCGCTCATCCCCGTTTAACCTTAATTTTTCTGTCATTCTTCTGGTTCTTAAACCCACATTCTACTGACCATGACTGAAAATAACATATTGCCAATATGCTGGTATAATGAGTCGAAATTTACAGAGTAATCATTAATTTTGGGTCGCGATTTTACATTTCAGTGTCAGGGTAAATGCAGCCACACTCACGCTAGGGCGGGGGTCTGGATGACGCCTCATGGCCCGGTAGAAACGCCCATCTTTATGCCCGTGGGAACCTTTGCTACCGTGAAGACTGTTACCCCAGCGCAGTTAGAGGCAACGGGCGCTCAGATGATTTTGGCGAATACCTACCACCTGCACCTCCAACCCGGAGAAGATATTGTCGCTGCGGCAGGAGGGTTACACCGCTTTATGGTGTGGGATGGCCCAATTCTGACCGATTCCGGTGGGTTCCAAGTTTTTAGTTTAAGTGAACTGCGGACCATTACTGAAAAAGGGGTGACCTTTCGATCGCCCCGGGATGGACGCAAGATAGAAATCACCCCAGAACGTTCGATTCAAATTCAGAACAAATTGGGGGCTGATGTGATTATGGCCTTTGATGAATGTCCCCCCTACCCAGCATCCCGAGAAGCAGTAGAGTTGGCAACTGCCCGGACTTATCGTTGGTTGGAACGCTGTATTGAGGCTCATAGTCGGTCCGATCAAGCCTTATTTGGGATTGTTCAAGGGGGCGTTTATCTGGATTTACGGTTGCAAGCAGTGGAGGCCCTGACTCAGTTAGACTTACCGGGCTATGCCATTGGCGGGGTCAGCGTGGGTGAACCGGGGGAAACCATCTCAGAAATCGTCAGGGCCACTGCGCCAAAACTGCCGGTAGAGAAACCGCGCTATTTGATGGGAGTAGGGACTTATCGAGAAATGGCCCAGGCGATCGCCTCTGGGGTGGATTTATTTGACTGCGTTATCCCCACCCGATGGGCGCGACACGGGGCGGTTATGGTCCAAGGGGAACGGTGGAATATTAAAAATGCTCAATTTCGGGAAGATTTTACCCCCCTAGATGAGACTTGTTCTTGTTACACCTGTCAAAATTTTTCCCGGGCGTACTTAAATCATTTGTGGAAATCTGGGGAAATTCTGGTCTATACCTTACTCTCGATTCACAATCTCACGGAACTGATTCGGTTTACTAAGCGGATTCGGGAGTCAATTCTGAGCGATCGCTTTACCACAGACTTTGCTCACTGGTTGGAACCAACGCCCTAGGGCCTAGGCTTCGGGGAGGAGTTCGGAATCATTGGAGATCCCCACGACAAGAAACCCGGGTTTTGTCCCGATGCTCTGGCAGAAAAATGATATCCCCATCCTCCCTTATGTTAAAATCTGTGTCGATTATGAAATTTCTGTTTGAGAGGGAGATATCAACATGGAAGCAGCACTATTACTGGCAAAACTACCCGAAGCCTACTCGATTTTCGATCCCCTGGTAGATGTTTTGCCAATTATCCCCGTGTTTTTCTTGTTGCTGGCTTTCGTGTGGCAAGCAGCGGTCGGTTTCAGATAAATTACCGCCTTCCATCCAATTTCAAGGCTATCAACAAGGAAAGGGGCGCTCAGTTGAGCGCCCCTTTCCCGATCTAAACAACAGCCTGCCCTCTACCCCTTCCTCCCTCTCAATGCCTTTTGGCCTCCCCCTTTTGAAGGGGAACGGGAGGGGGATCAATTCGGGATGAAAGCAAGAAGTTTACTAGAGCTTTTCCAAACTATTGATTTGCTCCCGGCAACCCGCCTTATGAAGGGCGGTTTAGAATTTGGCAAGCAGTCTACTGAGCACGGGAACCGATGGTTTTCTGAAAAGCGGGCCGATCGCCGATGCGTTTGATATATTCAAGCACTGCTGGATATTCGCTTAGATCCAACTTGAGCATCATTTGGCTGTAGGCCAACATGGAACCGACAGCGACATCGGCAACGGTAAACTCGTCACCCAATAAAAACGGATGGGAGGTGAAAATTTGATTCAGGGGCTTCATTAATCGACCCAATTCGCGATCGCGGTTGGATTCAATAAAAATTCCGGGACCGAATGTCGCATTAGCAAAGATCACCCACTGACTCAGGGTGGCTTGTTCTTCTGGGGATTTCCCTGCATTGCCGTACTTTTGGGCTAAGTACACTAAAATTGCCCCGGATTCCCAGAGTTGAAAGTCACCATCTACAATGGCCGGGACTTTTCCCACGGGGTTAATCTTCAGGTATTCCGGCTGTAAGTGTTCCCCAGACTGCATATCTAACAACACAAATTCATAGGGAATCCCCAGTTCTTCCAAATACCACTGGACGATTGATGCGCGAGAACGAGCACCGCCATAAAGTTTTAATGCCACTGTGATCACTCCATCTGTTGCGATAGGTTATTCTCAAAATTTTAAGGCGTCCAGAGAGTGTCACCTGGATAGATGACATAAAAGGGCGATCGCCCGGGTTGATCCAGCAGTCCGGGACGGTTCAAAACCCAAGCACCATTGATTTACAGTGGTAGATAACTGCGATCGGTTGCCAAGCTTCGGGAGTTATGCAAGACAATAGCCAAAATTTCTTTCGCGTCCCACCAGAATTACCCAATCCAGCTACCCCAAGCTCGGAAAGCCAAAACCCGAACTTTTTGACCCAGGATTTAAGCAACAAAGACTTGATTGGTGCATCCTTACGCGGAGCCTATCTGCGAGATGCCAAACTTAGGGGCGCTAACTTAAGCGAAGCGATTCTCTGTTATGCCGACTTGATTGGGGCCGATTTAAAAGGAGCAAACCTCAGTGGTGCGGATCTGAGCGATGCCAATTTAAACTTAGCAAATCTCAGCGAGAGCAACTTAACAGGGGCTAACTTCAAAGGGTCACTGTTAGTTGGCACCGATCTGAGTGAGGCGGATCTACGCGGTGCCAATCTCAAGGGTGCTAATTTAATTGGGGCCAAGCTGGCGGAAGCGAATCTCAGTGGTGCCAACCTCAGCGGAACGGATCTGAGTGAAGCCGATCTGCGGGGTACCATCCTGCAAAAGGCCGTTTATGACTTGAGAACCCGCTTCTGTGAGGGTCTCGACCCCCAGACAACCGGTGCTTATTTAATTGGGTCCGATGTTTCCTTGCCTGGAGCAAATCTGAGTGGGGTGGATTTGACTGGATTTAACCTAAAACGCGCCGATCTCAGGGGGGCGAATTTGCGCTATGCCAAGTTAATCGGGGCAAATTTAGAAGGGGCGAATCTGTTTAGGGCGAACTTGAGTGGTGCCAATCTCACTGGGGTCAACTTTAAAGGGACGAACCTACAAAAGGCGGTTTATGATTTAAAAACCATCCTCAGCGAAGGGATTGATTTGAGTTTGGCAGGGGCCTACTGGATTGCGCCGAATGTCTCTTTATCGGAAGTGAATCTGGTCGGGGTGGACCTCAGTGGGGCGGATTTACGAGGAGCAACGTTAAGTAGTGCCAATTTAAGTGAAGCGGATATGACGGGAACGGATTTGTCCCGGGCGAATCTCAGAAAAGCCTATTTAGCCGATGCAAATATGAAAGGGTCAGATCTGCGGGGTGCAGATATGATTGGCGCGAGTTTAAATAAGGTGAATTTGACTCAAGCGGATTTGCGCGAGGCGGATTTAACTCGGGCAGATTTGCGCGGGGCGAATTTAAAATGGGCGGATTTGCGCGAGGCGGATTTAACGGGGGCCAGTTTGAATCAGGTCAATTTGGTTGAGGCGGATTTGCGGGGGGTGGATTTAACCCGGGCGGATTTGCGCGGGGCCAATTTAAGCGGGGCGGATTTGCGAGAGGCGGATTTGACTAAGGCGAATTTACATTGGGCGAATCTGGATGGGGCTAATCTCACGGATGTGGATGTCAGTACGATTATTCAGTAAGGGGTGAGGAGTTTAGGGAAGTTCAGGGAGTGGAGTGCGATCGCTTTTGTCTTACGAGGGGTGCTATCTGGGGGTCTCCCTGGCTTGGAGTTCGATACAATGGTTTAGTATATTTCTGACGGGGACGGATTGATCGTGTCTGCAACTTCTCCTACTTTTATCCTGGTTGATGGTCATTCTTTGGCCTTTCGGTCCTATTATGCGTTGGCAAAAAGTCGGGATGGGGGTTTGAGTACCTCGACTGGGATTCCGACGAGTGTCTCGTTTGGGTTTCTCAAGTCGCTGATTGAGGTGATGGCGGTTCAGGACCCGCAATATTTGGCAGTGGCTTTTGATTTGGGGTTGCCGACGTTTCGCCACGAAGCGGATGATACTTATAAGAGCGATCGCGCGGAAACTCCAGAAGATTTTATTACGGATCTTAAATATTTACAAGAATTGCTCACGGCGCTGAATCTGCAAATTGTGACAGCCCCGGGTTATGAAGCGGATGATGTGTTAGGAACGCTGGCAACCCGGGCAAGTGAGGCGGGTTTTCAGGTAAAGATTTTAACGGGCGATCGCGATTTATTTCAGCTTGTCAATGCTGAAAAACAAATCAGTGTGCTCTATTTGGGTCGTGATGCCTTCGGTCGTTCGGGGAGGGCAAAATCCCAGGAATTTGGGCCGGAACAGGTGCAAGAAAAGATGGGAATTCCGCCAGAATTGGTGGTGGATTATAAAGCCCTTTGCGGCGATGCTTCAGATAATATTCCCGGGGTAAAAGGGATTGGGGATAAGACGGCGATTAAGTTGCTGACCACTTATGGCAGTTTGGATAAAATTTATGAGGCGATCGCTGACATTAAAGGCGCGAATCGCAAAAAATTAGAAGAAGGTAAAGACGAAGCTTATCACTCCCAACATTTGGCCCAAATTGTCGTTGATGTCCCCTTAGAACTAGAATTAGACCAATGCCAATTACGCGGCTTTGATGAAGTTGCCGTTATCTCTCATTTAGAACAACTGGAATTTAAGTCATTTCTCCCTAAAATCAAGCAACTTCAGCAACGATTTGGGGGAGTATCTTTAGTCCAAACGGAAGAGAGAGAAACTCCTGAAAGTCAGCCTATCACCTCTACTTTTTCATCCCACGATGATGATACCTCTTTTTGGACAGCAGAAGAAACAGAAGCGGTAAAAGAAGTAGCCCCATCGCCGATTAATCCCGCAATTATCGATACGCCTGAGAAGCTGGAAGAATTAGTCAAGCGGCTGAAAACTTACACCGATTCGGCGCATCCTGTGGCATGGGATACAGAGACGACGGATTTAGAACCCCGAGACTCAGAATTAGTGGGAATTGGCTGTTGTTGGGGAAGTGGTGAGGCGGATTTAGCCTATCTTCCCATTGGGCATAAAATCGGACAAAATTTGCCATTAAATCAGGTACTAGAGGCACTGCGTCCTGTTTTAGAAAGTAGCAATTATCCGAAAGCCTTTCATAATGCCAAATTTGACCGCCTCGTGTTGCGTTGTCAGGGAATTAAACTCGCTGGAGTAGTCTTTGATACGCTGTTGGCGAGTTATTTGATTAATCCCGAAACAACAAATAATCTCACTGATGTGTCAAGTCGATATTTAGAGGTTACCGCAGAAAGTTATAAAAATTTAGACTTGACAAAAGGCCAAACCATTGCTGATTTAGCCATTCCTAAAGTGGCTCAGTATTGCGGATTGGATGTGTTTACGACTTATCAGCTAGTGGGGAAACTACAAGCAGAACTAGCGGATAAATCCCAACTGCATCAACTGTTAATAGAGGTGGAACAACCCTTAGAACCCGTATTAGCAGAGATGGAATATACTGGAATTAGAATTAATAGCGACTATTTAGGGACTTTCTCCCAGCAATTAGAGGCGCAATTGCAGGAAATAGAAACAAGAGCCTATCAAGAGGCGGGGGAAGAATTTAATTTAGGCTCTCCTAAACAACTGAGTTATATTTTGTTTGAAAAATTAGATTTGCCAATTAGTAAATCTCGCAAAACAAAGACAGGTTACTCGACGGATGCGGCAGTGTTAGAACGACTGCAAGGGGAACATCCCCTGGTGGATTTAATTATTGAAAATCGGACTTTAGCCAAATTAAAATCAACCTATGTTGATGCACTTCCTAAGATGGTACGGAAAGATACTCATCGGGTGCATACGAATTTCAATCAAGCGGCAACCGCAACGGGAAGATTGTCTTCTTCTAATCCAAATTTACAGAATATTCCCATTAAAACAGAGTTTTCGCGTCAAATTCGATCGGCGTTTTTGCCCGAACAGGGATGGTTATTGGTATCTGCCGATTATTCCCAAATTGAGTTACGGATTTTGGCGCATTTGAGTCAAGAACCTGTATTGATGGAAGCCTATCAAAATAACCGAGATGTGCATACGGTGACGGCGCAATTGCTGTTTGAAAAGGAAACGGTAACGGCAGAAGAAAGACGGATGGGGAAAACGATTAATTTTGGAGTTATTTATGGGATGGGTTCCGTCCGATTTGCGCGGGCGATCGGGAAAACTTCTCAAGAAGGGAAGCTGTTTATCAAGCGGTTTTATGAACGGTATGGTAAGGTTTTTGACTGTTTGAATGGGTTGCAAAAGCAGGCGATCGCCCAAGGATATGTCGAAACTATTTTAGGGCGGCGGCGATATTTTGAATTCCAAGGAGATAGTCTTAATCAACTCAAAGGAACCAATCCAGAATTGATTGATTTAGACAAGTTGAATAAGAAGATGGGGATGCAAGATTCTCAGAATTTGCGGGCGGCTGCTAATGCACCGATTCAAGGATCAAGCGCTGATATCATCAAAGTAGCAATGGTAAAAATGCATGAGGTTTTAAAGGGGTATCAAGCCCGGTTATTGCTGCAAGTGCATGATGAATTAGTGTTTGAAATTCCTCGGGATGAATGGGAGGAGTTGCAACCCCACATTAAGTCCACAATGGAAATGGCGGTTCCGCTTTCGGTTCCGTTAATGGTGGATATTCATGCGGGAGATAATTGGATGGAAGCGAAGTAAGGAGGGTTAGAATTATCAGGAATTTGCACTCTTGGGCTTGATTAACCCTCTCACTTTGAATTTCGTCGTGGCAATATCGGCGTCTGTGGGGGTCGAGATTTAATTTTAAAAACTCGAATCCCTCACAAGCTACCGATCGCCCCGCCGGTGGGAGAAGATGTTCTCTGATGCCTCTAAGTGCCAAGGGTTGGTAATATTGACGCATCTGTGCGATCGCCAGTGCAGAACAAAGTATCTCGGTTACGGAGGCAAGGGGGAAACTAAGGGTTCTCCCTTTAGAAAGTTGTATAACTATCCAATTTCCTAGCTGCCTACTACGGTAAGCCGATCGCCGATTTTCACGGAACCTGGTGTAATAATTTTAGCTAGGACCCCGGTTTGTAAATGACCATAGCGATTTTTCAGAACCGATAATAAGTTTAAATTGCGATCGCCATTGTCGGGATCAACTTCAATATTTGCACAGCGTCCAATTTTAGCCGTAATCACAATCTTTGCTTCTCCTAAATAAAATTCTTCTCCAATTCCATTAAATTCTTCCCAAGGTACTGTTTCTTCTAGTAAGATATTCGGTCGAAATCGTCGCACATCCACTAAGGTTCCACAAGCTTCACTTAACTCATCTAAAGTGGCTTGACTCATCAGAGAAATATGTACAGGTGCACGATCAGGATAGCGGGTTTCTCCACTGCGACTTCCGACTAATTGTAAGGGGGAATACTGAGGATGTCGGGCTTCTGGGGTGGGTTCGGCATCGGCGAGAAATCCAGTAAAAAAGGCACTGATGCGATCGCGTTCGGCTGGAGTTTCTGTTGCAGCTTCCAGGAGAGTTACTCCTTGATAGCGAAGGGTTAAACAGTCACTTTTTGGTTCATATAAGCACTGGAGTTTTGCCAATTTCGGCCAGTCATTTTGTACAGCAAAATGTCCTTTACTCATCCAAGGAACGAGGGTTTCAGGTGGAGTTTCTCTGTTGTCTAAAAACATCAAAGCAAAAGCGCGATCGCCTCGAATACCCCTGTTTTCTTCTAGGGTGACAGCCTGGATTGGATGGGGTGTTAATCCCTTAATGGGATAGGAGAATAACTGTTTGACTTTAGCTTGTTTCAATGACTTAACCCTCTCTTACTTTCAGAACCTTTTATTCCAGTTTCCTTTCCGGTAATACTTTGAAAATATAAGCCTCCTGCGGTGAATAAAAAGACTAGATAGGCGATGGCTTGAACGAGATACAGTTGCGATCGGTATCCAAATAAGGCTTTTAACACCACCCCGGGAAAGCGGTTATCTGGGAGAATTTGAGTGGCATCCCATACTTGGGGTCCTAAAATACAGGAATCGGTCCCGGTAGGACACCAACTGGCAAACTGAGGGGCGATCGCGCTGAATTCTATCACCGCTAGATTAGCATTTTTTAGGGCCGAAATGACTAATCCGGAAACGATTAACAGTAATAACACTCCCATCATTTGAAAGAAGAGGCGGAGGTTAATTTTTACGCCCCATTTAAATAGCAGAGTGCCAATTACAACAGCCCCTATTAATCCAGAAAAAGCCCCTAATACCGGAGTCCAACCTTGCTCAAATTGTGCTAAAATAAACACGACGGTTTCAAATCCTTCTCGGAGAACGGCGATAAAAATCAGGGTAAATACGCCCCAACCCGCCTGATATTGTAGGGAATTCTGTGAGTTTTCGCGGGGTTTTTCTAGGGGTTTAGAGGAAGTCTTTTTTTCCAATAAAGCAGCGTTTACAGCCCCTTCTACTTCGCCTTTGAGGGATTTGGCTTGTTTCGTCATCCAAATTAACATCCAACTCAGCATGGCGATCGCAATCAGACAAAATCCGGCTTTTAGACTCGGTGCGATCGCCGGTGCATACTGCCAATCGGACTGTCCCACGGCTTGCAGAATTCCTCCGAACAGAATTCCCACTAGTCCACTCGCAATAATTCCTGTTCCGACTCCAGCGTATACCCAAGGATTAAGCTGACTTTGTTGAGCTTTTTTCAAACAAGCTAACACAATTCCCACCACTAAAGCGGCTTCTACTCCCTCCCGTAATGTAATTAAAAAGGTTGGTAATGCGGCGCTGATTTCCATAGTTATAAATCGAATAAAATAGGGTTGTCAAACTCCAAGTTAAAATTTAAAAATCTTGTAGAATGAGAGAGGCTTTCCTTGACTCATCTTGGTAAATTTTCTTGATTAGGAGAGGTGGAATTGGTAGTTTCGCCCGAGAGGTTAGTCTAAAATATTAGAGCGCATCCAGGGTTAATTGACTCATTTAAGTCATATCTCGCAGCATCTTTTTTAACTCAATGATATTAATTTCCGAGGAAGCAACCATCTTGCGAGTAAACTTTTCTAAATAGATACTGCTATTACTGACGGTATCCAATAAACTTCTATACCCCTGCAATCCTTTTTTTTCATGATTAATACTTTCTTCGACAATCGTTCTCACCGAATGGGTGTGGCTTTCGTCCATGTTGGAAATTCGCAGGCTGGGATGTCCTTCTAACCCGGTGATAATTTCTCCAATTTGTTGAGCAAAATTCAAAGATTCGGTGGCTTGGGCTTGAAAAAAAGTGACGATGGGAATCCGATTCGGTCCCGTTACCATGAGGGAATAGTGGGTATAGCGCACTACACCAGCTAGTTCAAACTCCATGCTACTATTCAATAATTCAATGGTTTTGTTCAGGTTTAGTTCTTTCATGTTTTTAGTTCTTCGAGTCAGCCAACAGATGACCTCACTATTAAAGCCTCGGTTGTTTAAATTGGAGCAAGGATAAAAGGGAATAGTTTAGCCCGGTTGCACCACCGGATGGAGGGAGGAAGACTCCTCAAGGTGGTGCGGGTTAAAGCTGATGAGATTGAGAAAAGCGATCGCTGCTTAGACCGAATTTAGATAAAATCCCGCAACATTTTTTTAATTTCTATGTTGTGCATTTCTTCTTGTCCAATTTGAGTCCGGGCAAATTCTTCCAAATACACGCTGGCATTTTCAACAGTATGGAGCAATTCTTTGTACATATCGAGGGCTCTTTTCTCGTGGTTGAGACTTTCCTCTAAAATGTCGCGGACGGAATGGCGATCGCTTTCTTCAATGGGTGCAATTCTGAGGCTAGGATGTCCTTCTAACCCGGTGATAATTTCTCCCACTTGTTGAGCATGGGTGAGGGATTCTGCCGCTTGGGCTTGAAAAAAGCTGACGATCGGAATCCGATTGGGTCCGGTTACCATCAGAGAATAATGAGTATAGCGGACCACACCAGCGAGCTCAAATTCCATGATGGTATTGAGCAAGTCAATGGTTTTTGGGAGGTCAAGGTCTTTCATGTCGTTTTCGAGGGTTTCAGATGGGTTCAATTATTTGAGCATTTTTTGGAGGCAATTATCAAGTAGGGATTCCCCGGCTATGATGGTTTATTTGTTCTTGATACTTTCCACAATTACCAACCTGCAATAATTCAGAGTTATAGCCCAAAGTAGCGGGCGATCGCAACGGGACCCCGCTTGGATTTTTTGAGCGTCAATGGAGGTATCAAACTGCCTAAAAAACTTAATCCTCCTAGGGATGGATTATTTAAGCCCATTGCCAATTTTACCCTAAATCCGATGGCACAATTGCGATCGGGTTGCCCAGAGTTTCAAGAAAAATTAAGGTTTCCTTACTTGTCCAGAAACTGAGAGAAAAATTTTCCAAATTTTAGCGACCTCAAAGGTAGAAAAGTCTCAAGGTCAATCCCTTGCTCAATAGCCTTTCCAGCCTTTAAATGCTGTCTTTAGATTCAGAATCTCATCCCCTAGGAGGGCATTGTCAAGTTTTCAAAAACGCGCTTTCCTATTGATATTAGAGCGATCGCAATCTGTCCTCAATCCGGAGAAACCTCACCAATATTCCGACTCAGGGTGTGGCGATCGCCTCAAGCAATCCTCCCTTAAACCCTAAAAAAAATGAAGAAAAATTTAATTATTCTCACCCTCCTAGCCGGAGTCGTCCCCCCCTTACTTCTGGGGTGTGAGCGAGATGACCCCCCAATCACCTCAACCCCCGAACCCGTCCCCCTAGAATCCGCCGCCACTGTTGAACCCGAAACCGCCTCTGGAGAAACCGGAACACTCCAAATCGTCGCCAACGGTGAGGATTTCGTGCGAAATGGCTTTACCTCCAAAGACGGTTGGGAAATCAGCTTTAATCACGTTTACGTCAACCTCGCGGAAGTCATTGCCTACCAAACCGACCCCCCCTACAATCCGGAACGCGATAGTCAGCTTAACCCCAAGCAACAAGTCCAACTGGATGGGGTGAAAACTGTAGACTTGACCGCCACTCCAGAAAACCCCACCCCAGTTCTAGCGGCAGTTCCTGCACCTCCGGGTCAGTACAATGCTCTCTCTTGGAAAATGGTCAAAGGTATCGAAGGCCCTGCCGTAGGCTACAGCTTAATCCTAGATGGAACGGCGCAAAAAGATGGACAAACGATCGCTTTTGTCCTCAAACTCGATCGCGAAATGACCTTCACTTGCGGCGAGTTCGTCGGGGATGAACGCAAAGGCATGGTTTCCCCCGGCAGTCAGGGTCAAGTAGAAGCCACCTTCCATTTTGATCACCTGTTTGGTGATGTCGATGCACCGGCGGATGATGAACTGAATGTCAACGCCCTGGGATTTGAACCGATCGCCGCTTTAGCCTCCGGGGATCAAGTCAATCTAAGCGCTGCTGAACTCCAACAAGCCCTTACCCCAGCAGAGTATCAAACCCTGCAAACCCTCCTCCCCTCTCTCGGTCATGTTGGAGAAGGTCATTGTCAGGAATCTACGTCATCATGATAGACAGCCCGACCCCGCCATTGTGGCAGGGGAAATACCTAACTCAGGGATCAAAAATTTACTATGCTTAATCGACCAATTACCCCAACTGCTGCACAGGCAGTCCTCTGGGCGTTTGCCAGTGGGCTTTTCGCTTGGACCCTGGGGACTCCTTTGGCGGCGATCGCCCACGGGGTTCAACTGACTCATCAAACCTTAGAAGCCATAGAGGTCCAAGCTTTCTATGATAATGGCGACCCGATCGCCAATGCCCAAATCACCGTTTATGCCCCCACAGACCCAGAAACACCGTGGATCCAAGGGACTGCCGACAAAAATGGGCGGTTTTTGTTTGCCCCGGATGCCTCCCGCCCGGGAAATTGGGCTGTTCGAGTCCGGCAAGCGGGTCATGGGGCCATCATGAATGTAGCGATCGCCCCAGAACCTCCCCCCGAGGCAGCAGTCGCCCCTCCCAATGCTACCGGGGGTCCCCAGGTGGCCCCCAGTTCTAAGACCCTGAGTTCCCCCAGTCCCTCGGTTAACCCCCTGCCAACTGGCTTGGCGATCGCCTCCGGAGTCTGGGGATTTGTGGGAACTGCCCTGTTTTTTTCTCGGTTTAATGGCGATTCGCGAAGCGGCCCTGGCAAAGAAGAAGATTCTGTTGCCTAATTAAATCTCTCCCTTAATATAAATTCACCCTTCTGGTATTCTCTCGTTTTGATTGAATTCAATGCATATTCCCGATGGTATTCTGCCCGCTAGTGTTTGTATCGCTGGTTATGGCGCAACTGGGGCCGCTACTTGGTATTCCCTGCGCCAAATTAATCGCGATCGCAATCCCCAAGCCCAAATTCCCAAAGCTTCCTTACTCACCGCAGCATTTTTCGTCGCTTCTTGGATTCATATCCCCGTCCCTCCGGTTAGCGTGCACTTAGTTCTTAATGGACTTTTAGGCACTGTCCTCGGGTATTATGCTTTTCCTGCCATCCTCATTGGGTTATTTTTCCAAGCCATTATGTTCGGTCATGGAGGTCTAACGACTCTGGGAGTGAATGCCATCCTGATGGGAATTCCCGCCTTAATTGCGTACCAAGTCTTTCAGATGCGCCATTGGTTTAAAACCCGATGGGAAAACGTTACCCTCGGTTTATTTGCCTTCCTAGCCGGTGGCATCGGCTTAGGATTCGCAGCGGCTATCTTTTTCATTCTTATCATCACCACCATCCCGGCAGAATTAGATGTGACAACGGAAAGAAATGCCATTTATGGACTGATGTTAGCTCACCTGCCTTTGATGCTCATTGAAGGGATATTTACCGCGATGTTAGTCCTGTTTCTCAATCGCGTCAAACCCGAACTAATCAGGGATTAATTTAATTAAACCACCCAGGCTTTAGTCTGCGGTTTTGTGACCTATTCAACCCTAAAATTTACGATTAAAGCTAATGATAAAGGAACAAAAATGAAATTTGGATTAGACGATTATGCTCATTTACAATCCCCCTTACATCAATGGGAACCCCGATGTAAATTAATGGGGTTGATGGGATTAATTTTTGCCTTTGCGATGGTACGGGATCAGCGATTAATTCTGCCCATGTTAGGTGTGAGTGCAGCCATTTATGCCCTGTCTCACCTGCCAATTTCTTACTGGCGGAGGCGGTTGCGCTACCCGGGATTATTTTTACTAGGAGTGGTGGGATTTTTGCCCTTTATTTCTGGACAAACAGTGTTACTTAAACTCGGTCCCCTCGCTCTTTATCAAGAAGGAATCATGACAATGATTGGTGTTGCTAGTCGGTTTTTAGCAATTATTACTCTGTCTTTAGTTTTATTTGGAACCGCTTCTTTTTTAACCACCATTCAAACCATACGTTCCCTAGGATTATCTCCAATTTTAACCGATATGATGGTGCTGTTTTATCGGTATTTATTTGAACTCGGCGATCGCCTGCATACGATGCAATCTGCCATGCGCTTGCGAGGGTTTAAACGCACCCGTCTCACCCCCCGCGCTTTACAAACCTTTGCCTCAGTTGCCGGAACACTTTTAGTCCAAAGTTATGAACAATCAGAACGGATTTATCAGGCGATGCGATTGCGAGGTTATGGTCAAAAAATGGTTTTATCCCAGAGTCAGCCTTGGCAACTCAAAGATGTCATGGGTTTAGGACTAGTCTTGGGACTTGCCGGGACGTTTATGGCGGCGGAATTCTGGTTATCTTCCGGGGGTTTATAATTTAAACTTTTGGGCAGCTTCTTCATACAAAGACAAGGCTAAATCTCGGATGAGTTCTTCATTCTCGAAACTATCTCCGAATTTAGTTTTTGCCATTTCAATACAAGTTTTCATCAGATCCGATGAGCGGTCAACATGATGGGCGATCGCCACCCATTCCGCATCTTCCCAAGGAGATAGATTAGGACTTGTTATCTCTACTATCTTTTTTCGTTGCAATTCCTCCGAAAATCCAGCCGCAACAATCCCCGCAGGTAATGCAAACAATCCAATCCCAATAAAGGCTAGAGTTGCCCCAAATAACTTACCCAAAGGTGTTACCGGATACACATCCCCATATCCTACTGTGGTTAACGTTACCACTCCCCACCACATCGCTGCTGGAATACTCGGAAACGCCTCCGGTTGTTCCTGACTTTCGGCAAAGAACATCAAACTTGAGGCAAAAATTAGTAAAATAAATACGGTAAACAACGTCATGACTAATTCATTTTTTTTAGAATCAATCACCCGTAAAATAGTTTGGAGGGCTTCCGAATATCGAATTAATTTAAGCAGACGCAACAATCGAAAAACATTAGCAAACTTTATTGACTTAATTAGAGGAAATAATGACATCAAATAAAAGGGCAAGATCGCCATTAAATCAATCACCACTAACGGTGTCATAGCATAGCGCAATCGTCCCCATACCGGATGAGCATATCGCGGATCGACGGTACAGCACCAAATTTGGATAATATATAATAAAGTAAAGCAGGCTACGGCTACCAGTTCGATTTCATTGACAAATAACTTAAAATTAGAGGAAATAAATGCTGAAGTTTCCAAAATAAAAGCGGTGACGTCTAAAACCACTAACAGGCTCACCGCCCAGTCATCAACTCGGCTTAATAAATCCGTCGGGTCCGAAGATTCGAGAATTTGATAAACTCTAGCTTTTAGGGATTGGCTCATGATATGTGATTTAGCTCATGACGCTTTTAAAAAGTAACCGCACTTATTGCTCATCTTATCATATCCGATGAAAGAACAGATAAAACCTTTAACCTCTAACAACCTCGCCGATAATCTCCCCGAGAATCTTTTAGAAGTCTCATCGAATTCTGCGGCGCTCAACTGGGAGAATGTGGCGATCGCCATTCATGAACTCTGCTTTTCTTATCCGGATAAAGCCGATGTTTTACAAAACATTAATCTGCGTATCCACCCCGGCGATCGCGTCGGACTGATTGGGTCCAATGGTGCAGGAAAAACCAGTTTATTTTTATCAATTTGTGGCATTCTCAAGCCTGTTTCGGGTCAAATTACCCTATTTAATCGCCCCGTAGTTCCAGGGGAATTCTATCCAGAAATTGGCTTAGTTTTTCAAAACCCCAACGATCAGCTATTCTCTGCGTCTGTCTGGGATGATGTTGCCTTTGGACCACAAAACATGGGACTGTCTGGGTCAGAATTGAGCGATCGCGTTAGAACCGCCCTCGATTTAACCGGCGTTGGGGACCTAGAAACTCGTCCCCCCCACCATCTTTCCGGCGGACAAAAGCGCATGGTAGCGATCGCCACTGTTCTTGCCATGCAACCTCAAATTATCCTTTATGATGAACCCAGCGCCAACCTAGATTTACGAGCCCGTCGGCGTTTAATCCACTTTTTACAAACCTCTCAGGAAACGTTACTCATTTCCTCTCACGACTTAGAACTGATACTAGAAGTGTGCGATCGCGTTATTCTCATGGACGAAGGACGCATCATCACCACCGGCAGTCCCGATGTTGTCATGGCAGATGCACCCCTGATGGAAGCACATGGTTTGGAAAAACCGCACTCCCTCCTCCGTCATCGCCCTCTTCATCACCCCTAATCCCGAACTCTAGGATCTGAATTTTCCCGCAATTCTCCGGTAGAGGACCATTTTCCCTTACAAACCGAGTTTCTGGTCAGAATTTTTGGTCAATGCGCCACAATTTACACCAGAAACCCGGTTTCTTGTCTTCATCAATATCAATTTCATGCTATCCCCCGAGAAAACGAGGCGATCGCCTCAGTTATATAAATTTTCTGTATCAACCCAAACAACCTCCACCAGACATCCTGCCGTCTGTATAACCTGTTCAAGGAGTACGGATTTCCCCTCCCAAGACAGAATATCCAATTGTCTCCGCAGAAATCAAGCTTTCCCTGTATCATAATCCTGTAGCCAATCAATAGGAGCCATTTTCATGGATATCGTTAGCTTACTCATTACCTGGGTCATAACCGCAATCAGCTTGTTTATTATTTCTAAACTGCCCACTGGCGTAGAAATAGATGGATTTCAAAAAGCCTTAATCTCCGCCGGAGTCTTTGGGATTTTAAATGCGCTGATTAAGCCAATTTTACAAGTTTTAGCTTTCCCAATCACGTTCCTTACCCTAGGATTATTCAGCCTGATTATCAATGCGATTATCTTTGGATTAGCCGCTTGGTTAGTGACGGGATTTCGCCTCCGTTGGGGATTTTGGAGTGCTCTCATTGGGACCTTAGCCCTCAGCTTTATCAACTCCATCCTCTTTTCCCTCTTGGCAAAACTTTAATCCTGAATCGGGGAATATTACCCCGCCTAACCTCTCTTGAAAGGGAGTAAATAAAAAAGCGATCGCCCCTTTTGTTACTTAAAATAACGACAATTGTCGATACTCAGGCATCTCTTGTACATCACAACTTGGCGATCGCTTTTCTGTAGAGTTTTCCTTAAACGGCATCCCCCCATTCAAACAGTCCAACGCCTGCCTAATATTCCGGGCTAATTGTTGAGCAAATTTAACCGGAACCGCATTCCCAATCTGTAGATGAATATCCCGTTTATTTCCTCCAATAAATACCCAATCATCTGGAAAAGTTTGTAATCGCGCATATTCCCGATGGGTAAAACTCCGAATTCGCGACGCCTCAATTCGCCACAAGGGAACCGTAGATTGAGAATTCCGGACAAACTTAGCCTTGAGGCGATCTTTTTCATGCCGTCCCGCCACCACATTTCCTTGCGCCCATCCCCAAATTGTGGCTGAATCTATCGCGGGAAAAGGTGCATCGTAAGACCGAATCGGATGACCATCCGATGCTGTTCTGGATAAGCGGACCGGCAGGACTTCCTCCTCTAAATTAAAGGAATTTCCTGTTTCTCGATGCACTTTACTCTTAAATCCCCATTGCGGATTGTGGTTCGGGAGTTCCCTAGCTTTTCCTTGCGCTAAATCATAAACAAAGTCTCGAATCGTTGTGAGTTTTCCAGGTTTAGGCAACTCATAGCCTGATGGTAAACTATCTTTAAATCCGATAAAAATAAACCGCCTTCTGGTTTGTGGAACTCCATAATAGCAGACTTTGAAAATATCAGAAACCACCTGATAGCCTATTTCGTTTAGGTCTTGGATAATAGTTTCACTAAAGGGTAAGCCCGTCTGAGGCGATCGCATCGTTCGCAAGTTTAATACATTTTCAATCAAAACAATCCGAGGCTGACAAATTTTAGAAATCCGAATTACTTCTTTATACAGTAAATTTCTGGGGTCACTTTCTTCGCGATTTCCCCCCAAGGAAAATCCTTGACAGGGAACCCCAGCCGTCAAAACATCCGGTTGTTCCGATAATTGGGGGGAGTAGGAACAGATATCAGCTAATTTCACATTCCATTGGCTTTTATTTTGTTGCAACGTTTGAATACACCAAGGATTAATATCAACGGCTTCCAAGACCCTAAATCCCTCGATTTCAAATCCTAAATCTAATCCCCCTGCACCCGCAAATAGACTCAAAACTGAATAGGGATATTTTTTTGAAATCATGGCTAGATAAGGTTTATATAGTTAATTTGGATTTTCTTACAATCGATTTTTAAACCATTTTTTAACATGAAATTCTTTGTCTTGAATACTTGTTTTTGTATTAAGGTACTTTGACTGATAGCATGATGGCAAACTATAAAAATATTCATGCATTGATAGGGTTGAATAGATTCTAATTTTGTGGTAATGTCACTAGCAACTACCTCTTTTTTATCAAATTATTTAGTTTTTTCGTGGTCAGGTCAATCGTTCTCGCTTTTACCCTCTTCAATTAAAGCCTATAGTTTTAGCCCGTGAAGGCGGACTAAAACTATGGGAACCTACCCTAATTTGATGACAAAACTTTAATCCTGCTGATTGGCAAATTGACGCGCCCCGAGGAAGGATAATCCTAAAGCCGCGATCGCCAGAACCACAATACTATACCAGGGAAACTGATTCATATTGTAAGCTGCTGCCCTTAACCCGATACTCGTATAGGTCAAAGGCAACAGATAAACCACCACTTTTAAGGCTGACGGTAACTGCGCTGGGTCAAAAAAAGTTGCTCCTAAAAATGACATGGGAACAATGATAAAATTGTTGTAAATTCCCACACTTTCTAAGGATTTGACTGTTAATCCTACTAACACTCCCAATCCTGAAAATATGGCACAATTGAGCAGCAACACGAGTAAAAATAGGGGGTTGAGGAAACTCCAAATTTTGCCAGTAAACAGAATTGCCACAAGGAGGACCGAACCAGATGTCATCAACCCTCGCAAAATTCCGGCCATCATTTTGCCGAGATATAAGGACAGAGGATGAATCGGCATGAGGAGCATTTCTTCAAAGTTTTTGGTAAATAAGCGTTCCCCACAAATGGAAAACACCGTCCCCGCAAAACAGATCGTCATGGAAGAAAGGGCAACCATTCCTGGTAACATGAATTCTAGGTAACTATTTGCCCCATCTAGTCCCGATCGCATAGTATTTCCTAACCCTAAGCCAAATGCTAGGATATATATCAAAGGAGAAACCAGTCCCGATGCGGCCACTTGTACCAGTCGCACCCGTAAATCGAGCCAGTCTCCCCATAAAATCGTGATACTATCATCCCACAAGGTCGATAGGGGCGATCGCGATCGCCCAAAAGTCACTTCCGGTTTTAATCTGAGTTCAGATGCCACAATACCCGCTTGTTGTCTTGTTTTCCTTCTTCAGTTTTACAACACTTCTACGACTTTATTTCGAGAAGAAAAACCGGATTTAATCACAATCGCTGATTTAGGAACCTCAAACTTATCCGCTAACAGTTTAATTAATTCTGCATTCGCCTTGCCATCAACCGGGGGAGATTTCAGGCGAATGGTCAAACTGCCATCGGGTTCTTCCGTAATTTGCTGCTGTTTAGAATTGGGTTTAACTTTAATTTGGTAGAGTGGCACTGTTTAAGCAACAATAGGACTTATCATCTGTTCTAATGCCGATCGCGCCGCCACCAAATCATAAGGAATCCTCGGTTTCATGGGGTGATAATCCTTCGGATGGGGGGACCCATTTCGTAATACAGCATTCACCACCAGACAGGGTTCATTGCTGAAATTAATCGCACTATGAGGAACCCCAGGGGGAATGGTGACTACTGCCGGATAGCGATCGCTCAAGGGAATATAGCGATAGTGGCGGTTCTGTAACACTACTAACACAAAACTGCCCCGGACCACCAGCAATTGATCCGTCTGAAAATGATGGACGAATAAATCATCGCAGGTCCGCGCTTTCACCTGGACTAACATCGTTTCATGACTGGACTGAGGGGTATAAAATTCAGTCATTCCAGACTGCATGGTTTCTAAAAGCCGAATTTGAACAGACTTAGTTAAACTCATAGATTTTCCTTCATCGGGTTTCTTATGCTTCTGATTATGACGCGGGTATTAATAAATTTTTGTAAATATCGTCACTAACTTAGCCAAAGTATGGTATAGAAGGCTGCAAAAGGCCCAAATTAAGAGGAATCCATCATGACTCAGAAACATCCCCATCCCAAGCGTCGCCCAGATCTCTTCGGATGGGTTGTCCGATTTGTCTGTGGGGCGATCGCCGGAATATTTATTGCAATTTTCTTCATCTGGGATGGGATGAATGCCGGAGGGGCGATCGCCTGGAGTTTGGGATTAGGGACCCTCTTCGGGTTCTGTGCAGCCCAATGGGGCGATCGCTTTTGGCAATTTCTGGGGCGATGGTGGGGATGGTTCTAACCCAGATTGAGGGTTAAACTGCCGCTAGGTCGCGATGTTCGATTTTAGTCCCTAAAACCTTAAGAAATTCAGCCAACCAAGCGGAATGGGCGGGCCAAGCGGGGGCCGTTACTAAATTGCCATCCACGATCGCCTCATCCACGGCGATCGCCACATAAGTCCCCCCAGCGCGAGTCACATCGGGACCACAGGCGGGGTAAGCAGTGCAGCGTTTCCCTTGCAGGACATCCGCCGCTGCCAACAGTTGCAATCCGTGACAAATCGAGGCGATCGGCTTATTTTCCTGCGCAAAATGACGGGTAATTTCCAAAACCTGCTGATTCAGGCGAATGTATTCCGGCGCACGTCCCCCCGGAATTACCAAGGCATCATAAGTCGCCGGATCCACTTCCGCAAACGTCGCATTCAGGGTGAAATTGTGACCCGGTTTTTCGCTATAGGTTTGGTCCCCTTCAAAATCGTGAATCGCAGTCCGAACCGTCTCCCCCGCAGTCTTATCCGGACAGACGGCATGGACAATATGGCCCACCATTTGCAGCGCTTGAAAAGGGACCATCACTTCATAATCTTCCACATAATCGCCCACCAACATTAAAATCCGCTTTCCAGTCATGTTTGGACTCCTTGGCAAAATTTAAGAGACAAAAAATGAAGCAAAGCTGACTTCCTGAATAACAAGTCAACTTTGCTTCATTTTAATCAGGGGAGGGTGGTGATTACCTCCTGGAGACTAGGGGAAAAGCAACACGCCTAGAAACCGTTACGGCCCCAAATCACCATCGAGATGGAAAAAGTAAAAACACCTAAAAAAGCAGCCCAACCCACAGTCAGAATATCCATAGTCTTATTTTGCCAGTCATGATAACGAAGGATTTCAAATGTTAATCATACGTCAAAGCGGGACGGAATGGACTGCAAGGGCTAGGAGGCGAGTCAAGAGTTTTCCGCTAGGGGTGGGGTAGTCCCTCGCTTAACGCAGTCCCTCAACCCGAGGACCTTCGGTTTCCAGGATGATTTGAGGGGCGATCGCAACATACAAACCCAGAACTTCCCCTCTGATCAGTACCACCTAAGCCCCTCAGCCGCTTTCCAGATTCCGGAAATCCGCCCAGGACCCCGACTAGCAGGAATCTGTAACTACAATATCCTCATCAATCTTGATAAATTAGAGGTTGAATAGGGATATTCTCCAAGGGTGATAATTCTAGGGCCATTCCAATGAGCATAACATCCATGCTCTAGTTTTCGGGTGAAGTAGAGTGAATCCAAACGGATTACTTTCAAAAATCAGCGAGTTTTTTCCCACAAAACCCATTCAAGAATGAGTCAAGAATCAGCAAATGAGGCAGTTAGTCCAGGGGGCTAGAAGCCGAGGGATCTATGAGCGGTTGTAAGGCCGTAGGATTGGATAATTTGATGGATCTAATCCAGGATTGGATAGTGTTTCCAGCATATAAAGATTTCAGGACATTGGTTTTAAAGATTTCTAAACTAGACAAACCAATTCTGTCGAGTTTAGCAAAATTGGTATCGAGACGGTAGGGAAAACGACTAGTAAGCTCTCGCAAGCGGATTTGATAATCCCGATCGCTTCGATACTCTCTGTAGTCTATTTCCCATGAATTAACTAGGGCGATCGCTTGAGCTAATTGCATTTCAGTCCCTTGAAATACTAAGCCATTACAGTTGGTTTGTTGGAGGTTGCGAGTTCGGTTGCTTGTATCTTCGGGTTCCATCACCACATAGTAAGGGGGATTATGGTAGTGGTTATCGCGCGCTTTTGCCACATCTAAGGCATCTCCAATCCAAATATCAATAATTTTAGGTTTACCCGCTAAAACTTCCTCCAGCATCCAACAGACGATGACGACTTTTATCTGATTAGCTTGGAAAGTTGTTTGACTATCGCGAAATCGAGCCGTTATTTCCGTTGAGAGGGGAAACCAGGTTTTCACTTCAATTCCAGGTACAATATTAGGAATTCCGCTCAAGATTGCATCAGGGAAGCCAGGGTCTTGTCTGATCCATCGACAGCCATCCGGCCAAACTGGGATTTCATTCAAATGTCGAATGAGTGCATATTCTATGAAATTGCCGATTATCGGAGATAATTTACTAACAATTTTAGAAAGTTCTATTGCGCCTTGCAGATCACTGGGCCTCGATATCGTGATTACATCGATTTTATGGCCCTTCAATTCAAGTAAGACCAGCGTTGCAATTTCAAGTGCTTGATGGTAGTCCACTAATTTTCCGGAGTTTCAAGGGTTGATTCTAATTGTTCAATAAAGTCTATAAAAGAAATCCCGATCGCCCGACAATATGCCCGCAATTCAATCACATCAATTCGTCTTTCACCTCGTTCACATTTACTAACAAATGACTGGGTTTGCCTTAACCGTTCAGCAACTTGTTCTTGCGTCATCCCTGCGGCTTTTCTTGCCATGCGAAGCTGGCCGAGAAATATCAAATATTCTTGTGTAAAAATTGATTTTTCCATTTGACCTGACCTCAAGGAAAATGATATAGTCGATTTCAGAATAGTCCAAAATCGACTATTCTTGCCACTTAATTCATGCACAAATAAAATTAATCAACAAGAAAACCTTTAAATTAGAGACTAACCAGCGATACTAAATAAAAAAATGCAAGATTTGAATTACATCCCAACCACTGCCATCGGTGGCGTCCAGATCGAGAATGCTGATGTGGCAACCCGGTATCCATTTTGGCAAGCCCCTACCGTGATTGTGTCGGATGGGGCTTATGGGTTGGGGCTTTTCCCCGGTGATCCACCAACCCCAACCGACTTGGCAGACTGGTACGATCGCCACATAAAAGCCTGGTCTGACTATTGTTTACCCGAAACAACTTTATGGTTTTGGTGCAGTGAAATAGGTTGGGCCACCGTACACCCTTTATTAGCAAAAAATGGCTGGCAATATCGCTCAGTCAATATTTGGGATAAAGGGGTTGCTCATATTGCCGGAAATGTTAATAGCAAGACAATTAGACGGTTTCCAATTGTTACTGAAGTTTGTGTCCATTATGTTCGTAATGTGGAATTACCCACTGTAAATGGCGATCGCTTACCGATGCAGGAGTGGTTACGGTCTGAGTGGCTCAGATCCGGCCTGCCTCTGAATAAAACAAACGAGGCTTGCGGCGTGAAAAATGCTGCTACTCGTAAATATTTTACTCAAGATCGGTTGTGGTATTTTCCGCCTCCAGAAATGATGGCTTGTCTAGTTACTTATGCCAATCAGTATGGTAAACCGACCAACTGGCCCTATTTTTCCCTTGATGGAAAGTCCCCAGTTACTGCAGACCAATGGTCACGAATGCGGGCCAAATGGAATCATCTTCATGGGGTAACCAATGTTTGGTCGGAACCTGCAGTTCGCGGGGCAGAACGGCTTAAGGATAAACAAGCTAGATGCATTCATGCTAATCAAAAGCCGCTACGTTTAATTGAGAGAATTATTTTAGCTTCTAGTGATTCTAATGATGTAGTCTGGGAGCCTTTTGGTGGCTTGTGTTCAACAGCGATCGCTTCGATACGTCAAGGGCGTCGCTGTTACAGCGCTGAAATTAATTCCGATTATTATAAACTTGCAAAAAATCGACTAGAGCAAGAATATGATATTCGCAGTTCGGCTTTATTTCCTGAGCTGGTTTAAGACTAAATCAATTCCCAGCTAGATTGTAGCTTTAAGAAAGTAAAGTTTTGCTGATCTAACCCCTTGTCTTGATCTGATTAAACTCAGATACAAATGGATAAGAAAAACCCTCCAATTAGTGCGGCAAGACACCCTATATATCGGATAACTCCACAACTTCATCGGGGTAGGCTTCCATTAAGGCGGGTAAGACGGGACAGGGGGGGATGTCTTGTAAATTGGCGGGTTTACTCCAGGTAAAGGGGGCTTGTTTGGCGGCAGAAATCCACAATAATCGTTTGGCGCGAGTCATGGCAACATAAAGTAAGCGGTACTCTTCGGCTATTTTGAGGTCTTCGGCTTGTTTCCAGGAGTCGGCGCTGGAGGGGAACTGGAAGGGTGCGCTGTCCCAGGATTGGGGTGCGCTTTGGTGGTGGAGATGGGCGCGAATTTGGGCGCGGGCGACTTCGGATAAGGTGTAGGGTCCGAGGAATTGTGCCGGTGGGGGAACCCAGAATTTGCCAGGAATCATGTTGTCATGCAGGAAGGGGATGAAGACATAATCCCAGTCCAGTCCTTTGGCTTTGTGCATGGTGACGATGGTGAGTTGGCGCGGGCGAGTATAAAGTTTCTCGGCGTTATCTTCTGTATCGACGGGTTCAAAGCGTTCTGAGGTAACGATTTCGTTGAGAACGGTGAGAATGCCGCTCATGGAAGGATTTCCGGCGGTTTGTTGGGCCAAGCGATCGCCTAATTTGTCGGCGGTGGCGAGTTCGGAGGCGTCGTAATGTAGGGCTAAGGCGAGGAAGGAAATCAGTTGATACAAGGGGAGTTCGATCCGCGCTGTGAGCAAGCTGGCACAGAAGCGTCTGGCTTGGAGTACGGCGGGGGGTTGAGGCGGTTCTAAGGGACCAGGATAGAGAAATTGTTCCGGTAAGCTTGTGAGGGCGTTTAAGTCTTGGGAGGGGATGAGGTTGCGATCGACTAAGACGCGCAAAACGGTTTTTAAATAGTCTGGGGAATGGGGGCGATCGAGGAATTGCAATAAGGCCAGCATTTCTGCGGGGACTTGAGACCGGCGATCGCTGGCGGATACATCGAAGACTTCAATGCCATATTTATTTAACTCACATTGAATCCCATATAAATGGGGATTACTCATCACTTCTTGGATAAATCGCCCTTGGCGGTTTTCTCTCACTAAAATGGCTGCCGATCGCTCCTCGTTGGTCTCACTAAATAACTGCACCGCCCTCCGCGCAATCAGTTCTATCGTGTGATAAATATCCCGAGGTTGATACATCTCCAATCCTCCTCCGGTGTGAGGCGGATTGGCATCCGGTTGAGGGTCGCCGCTTTCGACGGTCCGAATATTTTGCAGGCGAAAGGGCAATTTAGCCTGATGTTGACTAGATGCTATTTCCGGGGTGAGGTGATGCTGCTGGGCATAATGACGATTGACCCAACTTAAGACAAAATTGGCCGCATTGATGATAATTCGCGTACTGCGTCCGGCGCGATCCATTGTTGCCAGGAGATTCTCGCGATCGCAAGCTTCACAAAATCGGCGAAAATAGATCGGGTCTGCTGGGGTAAAGGTAGAATTAATAGCTTGATTGGGGTCACCGACGCGAATTAAATTGGGAGGACCATCGGGGTCGTCGCACTTTCGGGCCAAAATCTCTAACAATTGGGTTTGTAAGGGGGAAGAATCTTGCGCTTCGTCTTCAAATACGGCAAAGACTTGTTTTTGCCACAAATAACGAGCACTCTGATTTTCCAGGACGCGCAAGGCGGAAAGAATCATGTCATCGTAATCGATAAACTGCCGCGATCGCATCAAGGTTTCATACTGTTCATATAATCCAGCGGCGATCGCCAAAATCCCATAGGGATCATCAGGAACTTGTCCCTCCGATTCCGCCGACATTTTCCATAAATCTTGGGGTAATAACCCAGAAGATTTGGCTTCATGAATGGCAGTTTGTGCGAGTTGGGGCAGCACATCAGTTCGTAATACAGACTGACGGCGCAAGCGTTCCGTTTCCTCGCCATCAAATTGACACCCTTCTATTAAAATGTGATACCGCTGGGGATTGGCTGCAATCCAGCGTTCTACACTTTGGATAATTAAGCGATTACTTTGGTTCGGGGTAACCAAGGTCATGTGTTCCAAGTCCAAACCGGATAATTCTGGATGACGAGAGGCGATCGCCAGTGCTAATCCATGTAACGTATTAACGGTAAATCCAATTTGTGGCATCGCCAGTTGTCTCAAGGCGGCGCGAATTTTTAATTTCAAATTTGCCGCAGCAGAACGAGTAAAGGTCACTACCACCAAATTGTGCTGATAATGCAACTTAAAACGCGCGATCGCCAATGCTGCTGCATCCGCCATTCCCTTAGATTTTCCGGCCCCCGGGACCGCAGAAACCGCCAAAGGACCGCCTCGCCAATCGGCCATTTGCTGTTGTCCCGGTCGTAATCCATTGCGGATGCGTTGTTCTGCCTCCTGACGTTTTTGAGCGAAGGGGGTCAAAGGGTTGGCAACGGATACAGGCAAGTTGTTCTCAAAATCTTTCGACATCGTGAGGTTAAACCGGGGACAAGGATGATAACAGGCGGTCATTCTGAGTGTATCGTGTCCGATGGGCGATCGCCTCTGTTTCAATTTTTGTAGCAGATTCTCCACTTCCCGACTCGTAAGGTTAGCTTAGGACTAACCGGCAACGGACCTTAATTTGACCCCTCGCTATCCCAGGAGAACTCTGATGAAACCGAACTCAATCACGTCCCGGACCCCTGGCAAATTCGCTCAAACCCCGATTTTACTGCCGATGTTGATTTTGATGGGTGCGATCGCCAGTTGTAGTGCAGTTTCCACTTCAAAAGCGATGAGGAACGAGTCCCTTGTCGCCCAGCAAGGCATGGTCCCCGCAGCAGCACCCTTGCCGCCATCGGATGCAGTTGCCAATGAAGCCCCACTTGGTCAGGGAATGGTGGCGGAAGTTGTACAAGGGTCCGCAGAGATTCCCCAGGCGGCACCGCAATTGATTAAAACTGCTTCAATGACGATGGAAGTAGAGGCGATCGATGACCAAATTTCAGCCATTAATCAGATTGTCAAACAAAAACAAGGGGATTTGTTACAGTTTGAAGACAATAAACCGCGATCGCAAAATACCCGCCATGTGGTTTCGATGCAGTTGCGCGTTCCTCAACAACAGTTAGAAAATACCATTAATGCGATCGCTGAACTTGGCACCGTCATTAATCGTTCGATTACTGCCGAAGATGTTTCTGCCCAACTGATTGATAATGATGCGCGGTTAAAAAATCTTCGTAAACAAGAAGAAATGGTCTTAAAAATCATGGAACGGTCCGGTTCCGTGGGAGATGTCCTCAATGCAGCGCGAGAACTGGGCACCATTCGTGAACAAATTGAACGCCTGGATGCAGTCCAGGCCAATTTGCGCAACAAAGTCGCCTATTCTACCCTGTATTTAACCCTAGAATCTCCAGTTTCCGCCGCAGAACTTCCCCAAAAATCTTTAGGGAAAGACCTTCAAAAAACCTGGGGAAATGCCACAGAAGCCGTCGGGGATCTGACCGTTGGGCTGCTCAAAATCACCCTTTATTTGCTGGCCTTTAGTCCCTTTATCTTATTATTTGCCGGAGTCGCCTTTTTAGGGTATAACAGAATAAAGCTATCTAAACCAGACGCATCGAATACCAATCAGTAGGCAAGAGGTCAAGAGGCGAAAAGTGAGCGATATTGCTGCATTAGCCGCCTCTATATCCTAATCCCTGTGCAGAAGAGGACTCAACTCGATTCGCTCTGGCTTTAGAAAATAGCCCATCAGCAAGAGAGGTGAAAACTCATGCACCAACCTGGGGACATCATCAAGAACCACTATCAGATTCTTAACCTCTTGGGAGAAGGCGGAATTGCCACAACTTATGCCGCCCAAGACTTAACTCTTGCACAACAAGTCGCCATTAAAGTCTTATCTCTGCGGCAGTTGACAGATTGGAAAGCCTTAGAACTTTTTGAACGGGAAGGCAAGGTTTTAGCGCAACTAGCTCATCCAGGAATTCCTAAGTATCGGGACTATTTTCAACTGGATATAGAGGGCGATCGGCGCTTTTACATTGTCCAAGAAATTGCCGCAGGTCAATCGTTGCAAGACTGGGTAAAAAGCGGATGGCGTCCGACTGAATTGGAAGTCAGAGAGATTGCCAAACAACTTTTAGATATTCTGGTGTATTTGCATCAGCTCACCCCTCCCGTTGTCCATCGCGATATTAAACCACAAAATATTATTCGTCAGTCCGATGGTAAGGTGTTTTTAGTCGATTTTGGCGCAGTGCAAGACACTTACCGTCATACCTTCACCAGTGGCAGTACCATCGTTGGGACTTACGGCTATATGGCCCCGGAACAGTTTCGAGGACAGGCAAAACCGGCAACGGATTTATATGGATTGGGTGCAACCTTGTTGTTTTTATTAACCCATAAAGACCCGGCAGATTTTCCAGAAAAACGGATGAAAATTGATTTTCGTCCTTATGTCAAAATCACTCCAGAGTTTGCCGATTGGTTAGATAATTTATTAGAACCTGTGATTGAAGACCGCTTGAACTCTGCCACGGAAGCTTTAGGAGAATTGCAAGGAAAACGGGAACGAATTGCGACGCGATCGCCCGGTAATCTGAAACCTGTAGGCAGTCGAATTGTTCTGGAAAAAACTCCCAGGCAACTCAAGGTAAAAGTTCTCCCCGGCAAGGTACAACTCCATCATATTGTTATCTTCCTATTTACAGTTCTTTGGTTACAGGCATTAGGACCTTCAACTGTTGCAATTTTTGTGAGTGGAAACTTGTTCAGCCTCTTATTTCTGGCCCCTTTTTGGGGGGTATGTCTAATATCCATGACCAAAGCATTTTGTGATATTTCTATGTCGCTTAATCTAGTTTTTTGTGGCGATACATTTGAAATATCCTGGTTGTTTTTGGGGCTAAAAAAAACAATTAAGGGAAATATTTTTGATGTTTCTAGGGTAGAAGTATATCAAACCAATGTATATAAAAATGACCCCCCGGTTTTCACCTGTGCCTTACAAGTGGGCGGCGTGAAGACTTACTGTTTTGGTTCTAATCTTAGTAAGATGGAGCAAGATTGGTTGGTAACAGAAATCGCCGAGTTTATCGAAAAACCTAAATTAATCGACAATTAGGAATAAAATAAAGGTAAGAACTGGATAAATTTACTAATGGGCTGACCCATGCACAGGTATCGACATTATTTAAGTTTGGCGGCTATCTTAATTCTGGGTACGGTTCTGCGATTTACCCAATTAGAGGCCAAACCCGTCTGGTTAGATGAAATTTTGACCGGGTTATTTAGTTTGGGACAAAGTTATGAGAAGATTCCGTTAGATGCAGTTTTTCCTTTAGCACAATTTGTTGATATTTTCCGTTTAAATTCAAGTGCTAGTTGTGGACAAATTGCAGAAACAGTGGCAAGGGAATCGACTCATCCCCCGCTGTTTTTTTGCTTAACTCATGGATGGTTGAGGGGCGATTGGAGGTCTTGGATATGGCAAGCGCGATCGCTCTCGGCATGGTTTGGTGTGGGGGCGATCGCGGCGATGTATGGGTTAAATCGGATGGCTTTTTCTCGCAAAGCAGGGTTCATGGGTGCAGCAGTGATGGCAGTCTCTCCCTTTGCGGTTTATCTTTCCCAGGAAGCCCGCCATTATACCCTACCGATGCTGTTAATTATTTTATCCCTAATGGGATTCATTCAAATTCAAAAAGATTTACATCATCGGGGAAAAATTCACCCGGGGGTGGGAATCTGTTTGGGAATACTGAATACCCTAGGACTCTATATCCACTATTTTTTCTTATTAGTTCTAGTTGCCGAATTATTAACAATTTTTGCTTTTATTGTGGTAAAATCCCTGTACCCGGGAAAGTTGGGATTACCGGAAAAAAGCTCCCCTGAATCAGCTCATGGTATCCTAACCGGGCTCAGTTTAGCGGGATATAGTTTACTGCCCTTATTGTTATATTTACCGTGGTTACCCACCCTGTACAACCATTTTAGCCGTCCCGAAACGGATTGGTTTAAACCCTTTGAACCCTCTTGGTTGGATACGCTAACACCCCTTTCTCAAACCGTAGCCGGTTGGGTGGTCATGATTGTGGCATTCCCAGTAGAAAATCAACCGCTGTGGATGGTGATTCCTTCCGCTATTTTCATGTTGCTTTGGTTTGGGTACTTTTTGCGCGCCATTGTTCCTCGAATTCAAGCCCTCTTAACCAGCAACAAGACCCGGTTATCAAGTCTCAGTTTACTCTTTTTTACGGCAGTTGTTCTATTAGAATATTTTTTCATTGTTTATGGTTTAGGTAAAGATATTACTTCCGCTGTTCGCTATCACTTTATCTATTATCCGGGGATTTGTGCATTATTAGGCGCAAGTTTGCTCATAAAAGCTGGGGGGAGCGAAAAAACAAACCCCTCTCCATCGGTTCAGGGTTTAATACCCAATCCGGTTATAAAAACTCCGCTTTCTATCCTAGCCTGCGCAGGTAGGCTTTGGGCCTCTCGCCGTACCCTGAAGGGTGCGGGTTCATCTTTAATACCCAGTGTTCTAATTCTGGGGATGATTAGTAGTGTTTTTGTCGTGTCAAATTGGGTCTTTCAAAAGCCTTATAATCCGGCAGGGGTGGCACAGCAACTCAATTTAGAACCGAGTGTTCCGTTAGTGGTGATAGTGGGATATGAAAATATGCAAGAGGTCGCTTTGGGGTTGAGTTTTGTCCTGGAGTTGGATAAAATTAGAGGGGGAAATTTACCCGAGACGAGTTGGGCATTTATGAGCCGATCGCCGAGTTATCAATCCGTTTGGGAAAATCTGGCTAAAATATCAGAATTACCCCCTTCTGCTGTTAATTTATGGATGATGGCTCCGGGTTTGCGTCAGCGAGACTATCCCCCTCAATTAGGGTTAGGCGATCGCCCCTGTAATCTCGACCCGAGTCAGTATTATCGCTTAGGAATTCCTTACCAACTTTATCGCTGTGGGAGAGCGGAAAATTAGCCCGCGCAGGCGGGCTTTGTCCGCAACTACCCCACCCTTGAGGGTGCGGTTTTTTATTCATCCATTTGCCACATTTCCTTAGTGAAATCTTCATCTAAGAACTTTTTAGGGCGCAGAACTAACAAGACTTGACCCAGAATTTTAATCTCCGGTTCTTGTTCAAACCACTGCATTTTGAGTTTGCCATTTTCTTCCCATAAAAAGTATCCATTGGCGTCCCATTGGCGGGCAGCGCGATCGACTAAAACCAGGACTTCTTCCGCTTTTCCGGGTAGGTTAATGGGTAAATCATCGCTGTGCCAAAGAATGGTAACCGGGTCTTCAGCGCGTAGGAGAACTTGCCAACTGGGGACGGGAACCCAGGCCGCATTTCCCGAGGATTTGACGATGCCAAAAGGTTCTTCCGGTTCGATTAAGGGAACTGCTTGTAAATCTTCCACCGTGAGGGGCATTCTACCAACTACGGGGAGGATATTTGGCAACTCGTCAGCGGATTCTAAGCGGTAAACGGAGAGGGTCGGTGCAGCGCGTGTGGGAGTGACTGTAAAATCCGTGAGCAGTTGTTCAACTTGTTTACGGGCGGTGCTACTATGGGCGAAGGATAAACCTCGGGCAATTAAGCGCGATCGCTCTTGTAAATCTGATTTTTGACGGGCTAGTTTCCAGCATTGATAGGCGACAGCATCCCCGGGATGGGTGGAAAAAGCTTCCGGAATTTTAGAGAGTCGGGATAAATCTTTCATCGCCTTGACAAGTTCGTGAGTCTCATCAACATCGAGGTTTTTACTCACAATAAACTCGGCAGCTTTAGCCCGTTCTTCTTGACTGAGGATGCGCAATTCATACAGAATATCGCTACCTTTGCGGTCAAAATGCGCCTGGGTTTGTTCAGATATTCCAGCCGCAAGGATGGAATTATAAACTTGATAACCCACTACAATTTGATTTTGTTGAATCTGTTCAAAGCCGGTGTCTTCAAAAATTTGTTGAGAATTCAATCCGGCTTTTTGTAAGCGTTGACAGGCCATTCCCCAGCCGACCCAGTTGCCTTCTTTACGTCGCAGTAATCGGATTAAGTCTTCAGTTTCTCGGGGAGATAAAGCTGTTTCTGGATTAGGCGCGGACATTTCAGGTGAGCTATCTGTCATGAGTTCTCAATGAATAATTCAGGTTCAAGGTGAGCAGTTGGGATGGGGGTGAAGATGAAAAATTTTAAGGGTTTACGATGCTGGATTTTTTAGACTCTCTACGGCGAGTCGCAGTTGTCCGTTATGAGTTTCTAGCAATTGTTGCGCCTCCGCTTTGCTCAGATGAGTCCAATGCATGATTAAAGCGAGTTTGACCGATCGCCCACTCTTTTCTAACAGAAACCCGGCCTCTTGGCGGCTCAACCCGGTCAAATCTTCCAGAATTCTCAAGGCGCGGTCTTGCAGCTTTTTATTGGTAACTGAAACATCTACCATCCGGTTACCATAGACCTTTCCAAGCTTGACCATCACCCCGGTTGAGAGGATATTTAAGGCCATTTTGGTCACGGTGCCTGCTTTTAGGCGGGTGGAACCGGCTAAAATTTCCGGTCCGACGAGCAAGCGAATATCGATATCCACCGGCACTTCCACCTGTTCTGCGGGAACACAGGCGATAAAAACTGTGCTGGTCCCCCGACGTCGGGCGGCTTGTAAAGCCCCTTGCACAAAGGGAGTGGTGCCCCCGGCAGTAATGCCGACGATCACATCTAAGTCGGTGAGGTGGCGGCGGACCACGGCATCTTCTCCATCTTCCGCGCGGTCTTCCAGGTCCTCCGAACTGCGGATTAAAGCCCCGGCGCCTCCGGCAATGATCCCCTGCACCATTTCCGGGGGGGTGCAGAAGGTGGGGGGACATTCCGCTGCATCCAGGACTCCGAGACGCCCACTGGTCCCGGCCCCAATATAAAACAGGCGTCCCCCTTGGCGGAGTTTGTCCGCAGCGAGGTCGATCGCTTGGGCGAGTTGAGTGCGGGCACTGGCGATCGCTGCTAAGGTTTTGGCATCCTCCTGATTAAACAGATCCACCAATTCCAGGGAACTGAGTCGGTCGAGATTTGCGCTACTGGGATTCACCTGCTCTGTGAGTAGATGTCCCCGTTCCTCCAAGTTTGTCATGATTGAGCCATAGGTAGTGAATAATTAGAAAGTCTGGATGGGCAATTAGGGTGTGGTTGGGGAGGTTGCCTGGACCAAAACAGCGCTAATCTCCCTCGCCCGATGGCGATCGCCCCTGGGGAACGCCTTTGAGAGTCCCTCCCGTGAACCAGAGAGGGGACCGCCGAAGACACTCACCCGAATGGGACCCGTACCGATTTAGAGCAATCCTTCCAACTGCCGACGAATGCGATCGAGTTCTGACTGGGGTAAATTATCATCCTGGGGTTCCGGGGCCTCCGGCTGCCAGTCCAGTTCTTCCAGATTCGTTTCTGGGGGAATGGCTAATTCCCCTTCATGGATGAGTTTGGAGTCATACCCCGCCTCTCGGCAAAATTCTTCGATCTCCTCCGAATCGAGAGCTTCAGGAGTGGGACTAGCAAAATCCTGGGCCTCCAATAATAGGGCATAACGGGTGGCGTCATCTTCCGACTCAAACATCAGGATCGTGTTGCGATCGCCAATCCGTAAGGTGTGGATCCCTTCATTCTCCGTGCGGGGATTAAAGAGTAACACGAATACTCGCATAAGCTCAAACAATATTTCTAAACTTTGAGTAGTTTATCTTTAAGACGGGGCGAGCGCGATCTGTCTAGGGACTATCCTCTAGGTAGACGGCAGACGAAACCCGTTAGATTAAAGTAAAAAATCGACCCTCCCACTCTTTGCCTGAATCAACCCGAGTCTTTACCCAGTCTAAAGCCACATTGGATGAGTCTCAAGTCTCCTGGGTCTGACTCCTTGGGATAGAAATCATCACTTTCCTACTAAAGTCTTCCGTTAAAATTGGGGGATTTGGGTTTTATGCAGTTCATTCCGGCGAAACCGTCAAGTCTCGCAGTGTATGTAGATTAAGCGCTGTTGATATCACCAGATGACCCACTCCCCCAACTCTCCCCAACCTAAACCGGATCCTCGGACTTCCTCCCGTCCCTGGGGGCCGCTACTCAAAAAGACCAGTCTAACTGTCGGTGCTCTCTTGCTTGTTGGGGGGGCCGCCGGTGCGGTCTATGGGTGGTATTTCGTGATGAATAAACTTTCGCCCCTGGTTAGCGAAGAACTCACAAAGCTCATCAAACGCCCGGTTGCGGTGGGTCCGGTTCAGGGGTTTTCCCTCTCTACCATTAACCTCGGAAAATCCAGTGTTCCCGCGACGTCCACTGATCCCGATCGCGCCACCATTGAAAAAGTGGAGGTTTCTTTTAATCTCTGGAAGTTCTTACAAAGTCGCACCCTGGCTTTAGATATTACCCTGGTTGCACCGGATATTTATTTGGAACAAAATCGGGACGGAGTATGGTTAGAAACCACCCTGCATCCCAGTGATGAGGAACCCGGTCCGATTAAGATTGAAGTAGACGCGATTCGCTTTGAGTCGGGATTTTTGGTGTTAGTGCCTTCTCCAGGACTGCGGGCGCAAATTGAAAATTTGGACAAAGTACCCCCGCCTCGGTCCCTGGCGATCGAAAATGTCGAAGGGGATGCTAAGTTTCTGGATGACCAAACTCGGGTCGCTTATCAAGTCCGGGCTAATCCTCGGGACGAAATTCAAGGGGAACGCGGTCCAAATCCTACGTTGGTGGTGAGTGGAGAAACTCAACTCGAAAGCACTGAAACCCGCTTGCGGATTCAGGGAAATAATCTGAATGCTCCCGATGTTATTCCGTTAATTCCTAATTTACCCCTCGCCGCCTATCAGGGTAGATTAAATGCTAATTTGACGATTCATCTCAGTAATGAGGAACTGTTTGGATGGGAAGGAGTTGCCAGTTTTTGGGATATTAATGCCCAGTTAATTGGATTACCCCAAAACATTACTCAAGGCCGGGGTTTATTGCGCTTTTCTGAGTTAAAGGTGGGCTTTGAAAATGCCAGTGCAGTTTATGGAAAAATTCCAGCTAAAGCCCAAGGAGTGATTGATACTGCGGGAGAAGGAAACTACGATTTAGGACTGGAAATTTTGCCCGTGAGTACCGAGGATTTTATTGAATCCTTGGAACTGGAAGTTCCCTTAGATATTGTCGGGGAATTGGCCGGGGAAATACAACTTACGGGACGGTTGGAAGCGCCGATTGTGAATGCTGCGGTGGAGAATACCCAACCGATCGCCGTGGACCAAGTGCAGTTGGGATTGCTACAAGCGAATGTGACCATTGCCGTAGAAGAAAATACCCTCACGGTGAACCAATTTCTGGCCCAACCTATAGCAGGGGGACAAATTACCGGGAAGGGAATTGTCCCCCTAGAACCCATGCAGGCCCTGGATTTGGAGATTCAAGCGCGAAATATTCCCGCCGATGCGATCGCCCAACCCTACCTAGAGTCGCCCCTGCCGATTTTCCTCGGTTCTGCCAATGCCACCGCTAAAATTACCGGATCCCCAGAAAGTCCGACCACGTTGATTCAATGGGAGTTACCTCAAGCGACTTATCCAGGTCAAGGGGAAATCATTGTCCTCTCGGATACGGTTGTCGTTCCTAATGCCCGCTTTCAAGTCGCCGGAGGCACAGTAACCGCCAATGGTAGCTTAACCGATGACCGATGGCGTGCCTTTGTCAACGCCCAAGGACTGAATCTCACTCAACTGGGAACACCGGGACCGACTGCCACCCCTGCTGTCCCAGCAATTTTAACCGCCCGGGTTCAAGCAGAAGGCACCCTCGACCTTGATGCCAGGGAACTGGCGGTGATCGCCCGGTCCTCGGTGGAGACTCCTGGCGTCGAAACGCTCACGGCTGATGCCACAGTGAATAACGGTCAATGGCAGGCAAATATCAAGGCTTCCCAGGTCAATTTAGGGCAGTTTATCCCCAATTTGGCCGGTGCAACCACCCTACCGACGGCGAATCTCACCCTAGGGGGCAATTTGGCCGGAACTTTGGACCCGAACAATCTCCAGGCAACTGCCAATGCTGAATTACAAACCCCTGGTGGGACGGTGAATGCGGATGCGGGATTAAATAATGGGGAGTTTCAGGTGATTGCGACAACGGGGGGATTTGCGGTGGAGGCCCTGGCCCCCGGACTCCTGCCCGTCCCAGTGGCGATCGCCCAAGGACGGGTGAATCTCTCGGGGAATTTGGAGACTGTGGCATTAAGTGCGATCGCGGCGACTAGTGAACTGCAACTCACGGTGGCAGGAAATCCCCTCACCGCCAACAGTCAACTCAACAAGGGTCAATTAATCGCCACTCTCAATGCTTCAGAAATCCCCTTAGCGCCTTTCCTTCCCCAACCGGAAACCCTGCCGGTGGTTCTCACAACGGGACGGGTGAACCTCTCTACGGATTTATCGGGAGTTAAACCTAGCTTGACTCCGGAGGATATTTTAGTGACGACGCAAATCGCCCTACGGGTGGGAGATGCGCCGGTTACGGTGGAGGGTCGATTGGTGAATGGGGCATTTGATGCCACCTTTAATGCTGCGGATGTTCCCTTAGAACCGTTCCTTGGTCCTAACTTACCCGGTCCTGTCAATGTTGCCAAGGGTCAAGGGACAGTAACGGGAACTTTAGATACTTTAGACCTGAATGGCGTGAATGCGTCTGGGCAATTTAACCTCAATATTGCCGGTGCTCCCCTGAATGCCAATGCTACCGTCCGCCGAGGCAACCTCCAAGGCACTCTCACTGCGGATAACCTGCAACTCGATCGCCTCTTTCCCGGTGTCTTACCCCTGCCGGTCCAACTTGCCCAAGGGCGAGTTAATGTTGCTGGAAATTTAGCGAATCTCACGCCCGATACCCTCAACGCTACGACGGAACTCCGATTGAATCTTGCTAACGGAACCGCAGTGGCGGACGCTAGACTGCAAAACGGCAATTTTCGAGGGTCAATTGTGAGTAGTCCTTTCTCTGGTGTTCCTGGGGCGATGGATGCTGCTGTTCCGATCGCCCTGGGACGAGGAAGAATAACGGCAACAGGACGGTTGGGGAGTTTTGCCCCAGAAGAGATTAATGCCAATTTGGAAGGGGAAGTACAACTGTTAGAAGGGACAGTGACGGCCCGTTCTACCGTGACTCGCGGCCAATTTGAGGCGCGGGTGAATGGGGCCGGATTAGCCTTAGCACAACTTAATTCCAACCTGACGGGAATACAACTTCAGCAGGGTCAAGTGATAGCGAGAGGGAATCTCGCTAATGTCGGTCCCGAGACCATAAATGCTACAGCTCAAGTGAGATTAGAAACCCCGGGAGGCAGTCTGCAAGGGGAGGGGCGTGTCAATCAAGGACTATTTTCCGCCACGGTAACCGGCGATCGCATTGCGGTTAATCCCTTAGTCCCGTTACCCGTCCCTGTTGCCATCAATCAGGGCAATTTGGCTGTTTCTGGGAATCTTGCCACCTTAGACCCTCGGGCGTTGAATCTCACCTTGAATGCGAATCTGGATGTAGCCGAAGCGCGAGGCGTGGCAACGGCTACAATCCGTAATGGACAATTTGACGCATTACTGACCACGCGGAACATTCAGGGCAGTCAATTGGCCCAAAATTTACCCCAAACGTTACGGATTGGGGACGGACGATTGGCGGCATCCGGCCAGATAAAAACGTTGGAACTCCAAGGCATTGACGGCAGCGCACAATTGGAACTTGCGGTTGCCAATGGCAATCTCACGGGAACAGGTACGGTCCGAAATGGTCAACTCACAACGGTGATTAATGCCAGTGGCATTGATGGGAATCAGTTTGCGCCAGAGTTGGGGATTCCCCTGGCGATCGCCTCTGCGGAAACCACCGTTCGCGCCAACCTCGCCAACTTCAACCCCCTCAACCTAGAGGCTACAACGCAATTCCAATTACTCGTCTCTAATGCCGCAGTTACCGGAGAAGGATTCTTGCGAAATGGACAATTCCAGGCTACCCTCCTCGCCGATGACTTCGGCTTAAATCAATTCGCCCCCAATCTCAACCCCAACCTAAAAATCTCCGATAGTCGGGTGGGATTAGCCGGAAGTATCACCGCCTTTACCCCTGCGGGAATCACCGCCACTGCCGAAGCACAACTCGCCCTTGCCAACGGTCGAATACAAGCAGATGCTACCTTAAATAACGGCAATGTGAGTGCCTTCATCAACTCCACCGGCATCCAAGTCAACCAACTCGCCCCAGACTTACCCGTTTCGGTGGAACTCGCCAATGCCGACTTGCGCATTGATGGCAATATCGCACAATTACAACCTGAAAATCTGGATATCTCTGGAGATGCCGAATTACAAGTCGCTGGGGGAACTGTCACCAGTACCTTCGGATTGGATGGCGGAACCTGGAACGCCGCCTTACAAGCATCAGAACTGCCTCTAAACGCCTTTGCCCCAAACTTACAAGAACCCTTAGCCCTCTCCACTGGAAGTATCAGCCTCTCGGGAACTGCTGATTCTTTTGAATTGGCCGATATTCGCGCCACAGGACAGGCGGAACTCCTCTTAGACTCTCTAAACCCTAACTCCCCCTTATCCCCCTTTGCCGCCAGCATTTCCCCTCTAACCAGCGCCTTCCAATGGACAGGGGAACGTTTAGAAGTCTCCCAAATATCGGCCCCGGGATTAACCGCCAGGGGTACAGTCTTTGTGGATGTTACTGGAATCCAAGCCCCGCAAGTCACCGGATTTGACTTTAACCTGAATGTCACTGACTTTAATCTAGCGGGATTACCCCTCCCCCTTGCCAACCTCCCCACGGAAACCGCAACCGGGGAACCCCTGCCACCCTTCATTGCTGGAACTGTGAATTTTGCCGGACAAATTCCCGGAACTGCGCCGCAGTCCCCCCAACCCTCACCCTTTGATATCAATGTCATCGGGGATGTGCGACTCGACCAATTTGCCCTGGCTACCTTAGAATTTGAACCCGTCTTAACTGGACCGATTCGCGTCAATTCCGAAGGGGTACAAATTGACATTGAGGGAAGTCAGGATGCCATTTCCGTCGCCCTGGATGAAAACTTTTTCCCCGAATCCTTTTTAGTGAAAGCGGGAGAAGCGGTAGCTGAAGGGACCATTGATAACGGCAATCTCCTCAATTTTGAAGTCTCACAATTTCCCCTCGCCATTCTCAATGTTGTGGTTCCCCCAGAACAAGGACCTGTAGGGGGTTTACTCTTCACCCAGGGTCAAGTTAACCTAGATACCCAGGCAGCAACTGCCCAACTCGAAATCCGCCAACCCAGCCTGGGAGTCGTCAAGTTTAACGAAATCGTCGGTGAGATTTCCTTTGCCGATGGGGTCGGGACCTTAAATGGCGGGGCGTTACGATTTGGACAAAGTGAGTATTTAATCCAAGCAAAGGCTGTCTTGGATGACGATCCCAATTTTGAAGGGCGCATCGAAGTGGTCCGGGGTCAAGTTGAAGATATACTTCAGACCCTGCAAATTTTTACCGTCGCCGACTTGCAACGGGGGTTACAACGCCCGGAATATGCCACTCCTGAAACGGTGCAACCCGTAGATGTCGGACTCCCGGACACCTCTCTAATTGCCCAACTGCGACGGTTTTCTGAAATTAGTCAGCTGGTGCAACTCAACGCCCGGGCACAACAAGCCCCAGGCATCCCGGAACGGGTGGATATCCGAGGTATTCTAGGGGGTGAGATTACGTTTGCAGGTTCAGTCGAGACAGGTGTTCAGGGCGGGTTTGATATCCAAGGAGAAAATTTAACTTGGTTTACCCAAACTCCCTATCCGGCAATTATCGGAGGTGAGGTTGTCCGGCAAGAAGGTCGCACGTTAGATATTAATCGCGTCAGAATTCGCGGAAATGTTGCTGAGGGGGCGGTGACTTTCCTCCCTTTGCGAATTGAAGCCGAAGGGAGCACGATCGCCTTTACGGGGACTCTGGGAGGAGAAACCCAGTCGGGACAACTGCGGGTTGAACAATTACCGGCTTATTTGATTCAGGATTTTGTAGAACTTCCTCCTAATTTTGAGGTTGATGGATTAATTAATGTCCGCGCAAACCTCGCCGGAACTGTGGCAAATCCCCAGGCGATCGGTGAAGTTTCTTTAATGGATGGCACAATTAATGGGGAAGATATTCCCTCAGTTCGGGGTGGGTTTAGCTTTAGTAATTCCCGCCTCAATTTCAGCAGCATCGCCCCGGAAACCTTCCAAGTTAATGCTAGTATTCCTATCCCTCCTGCCCTAGGGAACGATGAAATTAGTCTCGATGTTGATATTCAAAACGAAGGCTTAACCCTGGTGAATATCCTCTCGGAACAACAGGTAGAATGGGTGGATGGAATCGGGAGAGTCTCCTTCCAAGCGAGAGGAACCCTGAACCCAGACAGTGGAGAGATAGAACAGTTAGTCGCCCAAGGAGAGGCGATGATTGAAAATGCTACCATTAACTCCGCAGCCTTACCCGAACCCATTACTAATGTCACTGGAAAGGCCCGATTTGAGAGCGATCGCATCTTAGTCGAAGGCATTCAAGGCGTCTTCAGCAAGGGTACCATTGCTGCTGCTGGAATCCTTCCCATATCGGTTCCTCTAAGTGCTATTGATACCGAAGTTGCCAATAATCCTTTAACCGTTTCCTTAAATGAACTGGCAGTCAATTTTAAAGGACTTTATGAAGGTGGAGTTCAGGGACAAGTTTTGATTACAGGAACTGCCTTAGAACCCCAAATCGGCGGCGAAATCATCCTGTCTAATGGACAAGTTCTCTTACCCACCGAACCCGAAGCCACGGCTACGACAGCGACCACAACAACTGAAACAGAAGCAGAATCAGGCTTTGAATTTAATGAATTACGAGTTGTTTTGGGTAAAAACTTACAAGTTGAAAGCCCTCCCCTGTTGAGCTTTTTAGCCGTCGGAGATTTAACCATTAATGGCTATTTAGAAGACTTGAGACCTCGGGGAACCATCACCCTAGAACGGGGAGAAATTAACTTATTTACAACCCAATTTAGATTGATGCGGGGCTATGATAATGTTGCTATTTTTGACGGAACCTTAGATCCTTATGTCGATGTCCGATTAATGGCAACCGTCCCAGAAGTCCGGGGAAATTTAGTCAGCGTTGCCACATCCTCCGAAGTCAACGAGGCGATCGATACCAACGTGGGTCAAGTCAGAAGCGTGCGAGTTTTAGCCCGGGTTGATGGGTTTGCATCCCAGTTAAATGACAACTTAGAACTCACCAGCGAACCTGCCAGAACCGAACAAGAAATTGTAGGATTAATTGGGGGTGGATTTATCAATACATTTGGACAAGGAAATACCACTTTAGCCCTCGCCAATATTGCAGGTACAACCCTTCTCGGCGACTTCCAAGATGCGATCGGTGATGCATTAGGACTGAGTGAATTCCGCGTGGGACCCGCCCTCGTCGATGAACGCAGCGGCGATCGCTTTGCCTTAGAAGTAGAAGCCGGAGTCGATATCACCCGCAACTTATCCGCCTCCCTAGAACGGATTTTAATTGATGACAGTCCCAATCAATTCAGTATCCGTTACCGCATTAACGACCAAATTATATTACGCGGTTCTACTGATTTTGATAACAACAATCGCGCCCTATTTGAGTTTGAAAATAGGTTTTAAGGAGGAAACCCTTAAAGCCTTCATCTTAAGGGATTGTTGTTTAACCCCAGGCTATCAAAATCTAGATGTAGACGCCCTCGCTCATCGATCCTTAGCCACCCTAACTCTTTCCCTTAAATCACAGCTAGAATAAAATAATTCCACCTAATACCTGCCTCTGACCGTTAAACCCATGATAGAGTCTGCAACTGTGATCAACCTCCTGAGCTTATTAACGACCTGGGTAATCCATTCTGCCCCTACTGCTGCGGGTACTGGTGCAGTCAGCACCGTAAGCGGTAAAGTAGTTTCTATAATCTGGGATCGTGTCAAGCAATATATGCAGCAAGGCCATGAACCTGTTAATGAGTTACACCGAGCGGTTCGTAAAGTCTATTTGCAGGCAACCCTAGAAGTTTGTAAAGCAGCTTATAAAAAATGGGGCGTTGCAGCCGAGCTTCGTAACCGTTCTACGGATGCTTTCACCCGTTCACCTATAGAAATTCAAGAAAGAATTTGGGTGGATAAGGTGTGGAACGCAATTCAATGTGAAATGAAGGAGATAGAGAAGGCTGAATACAAGCCACCTTATCAGAAAGATAAAGAAGAAACAGTGCAATTTCTGTTGCATCCCGAAAAAGCTCATACTAAGGAAGTTGTACAAAAACTTAAAACCCACCTTAAACAAAATCTCTTAAGAGAATTGCGTTGTGACTACGGTGAACCTCCTGCCTTATTTGTTGATTTTATAGAAAAAGGTTGGGTAAAAGCGGGAAAACAGACAGATTGGTTAGACTGTCTCTACACTTTTTTTATTTATAAAATTCAGAATAATCAAGGTGTTGCAAATATTTTTAATTGTGAGATACTAAAGAAATTAACCTTTAACGACCTTCCTGTAATATCTGAAAAAATAGATGTGTTACTGGAGGCGATCGCAGAAGAACGAGGGGTTTTATTGCAAGAACTACACCGCCGATCCTTATACCAGCAATATGCAGGGAGAGATATTGCCGAAAAGGTAGAAAACATTTCAAAAAAATATCTTCAATTATTTGTCGGACGTGAAGGAGAATTCCAATGCATCGACGAGTTCATCCAAAAAAATGATAAGGGTGTACTTTTAGTGACGGGGGGTGCAGGTTACGGCAAGTCAGCACTACTGGCAAACTGGAAAGAACAGCGACATGAGGATGGGTGTTTTGTCGCCTATCATTGCTTTAACTACCGAGATGATGACACTCGCTCTATCGAGAAATCTTATCGAAATCTGTTACGGCAACTTTATATTTATTATGAATTAGAAGAGCGAGAAATCCCTGATAATCTGGATGGCTTGCAGGATATGCTACTGATTCTTAAGGACAGGGGTACGAGAGAGAATGAACCTTTAATTATAATTTTCGATGGGTTAGATGAGGTAAAGGAGAGGAATACTTCTATCAATGCGGCTATATTCTCCCAGTTGCCGCAAAATGCCTTTATCTTAGCTTCAGTGCGATCGCAAGATGGGGAAAAACCAGCCTATTTACCAAGCTGGTTAAAAAATGCTTCCACAATACAAGTAAAGTCCCTACCGCGTGAAGCAATTTGCAGTTGGATTGAACGGTTTGGCAGCCCCCGCCTATCTGAAATGGCCCAAGACACAAAATTCATCAATACTTTATACGAAACAACACAGGGGTTTCCTCTTCATCTCGAATACTTGATTAAAGATTTAAGTGAAGCGGTAGAACAGGGTAACGATGTGCAAGAAGTTTTGGCGAAAACGCCTCACGGATTCCAAGGATATGTTGAACAGCAGATAAATAGTTTAAATGAACTTAACTTGCCAGAGGAACGGTGGCTATTTTTTGCATTACTGACCGTCGCAAAAGGTATTTTAAGGGAAGAGGATATCAAAAACGTAACGGGAATGCGCGATCGGCACTTGCAGCAATTAAAACAATTTTGGCAGGTGACGCGGTGGATGCATATCTCTGAAGAAGGGTATGCTTTTGCTCACCCCTTACTTGCGAATCTATTTTCTCAATACTTGAAAGAGGATGCAAACGAGGCATTACAAAAGTTACTCCTCTATTGCGCTAAATGGCCGGAAAACCAAAGCTTCTATGTTCTGCGACATTATGCGAAACACTTGCGTGAGGCGCAGCTGTGTCAGATGCTGTATGATTTAGCACGAGATAGCGCTTTTGCAATTCTCCAACGGGAACGTTTGCCCGAGGATCCAGATTTGCCATTGGAGACAATCCGGGAAGCGCTGCTTGAGGCTGCTGAGAAAGATGATGCTGGAAAAATGGCGGAGTTTCTACTGCTACACTCACGGCAGCGGGAGAAAATTTTGCAAGAATCCCCCTTAGATGCGTTGCGAAAGGGCAGTGTCATTAAGGCGTGGCAATTAGCGGATTTGTATTATGATATTGATACCCAACGATGCATTTTGTGGTATTTGCTGCTGGCGTGGGAGTTGAAAGATGAAGGCAGGCTGGAAGAAGCTGAAGAGACGTTGCAAAAATTGCAGCAGAAGGATTGTCCTCATTTACTAAGAGCGCTAGACTGGCAAGGGGACTACGCTGCATCTCTCTTGACTTGGGTTTTTGAAGTTAGTTCAGATATTTGTGAAGCTCTGTACCCAAAACTGTTTAAAGATGATGAATGGAAGCATTTATTGTCCAATTATTTGATAAATACTGGGGGCTTTACTAGAGCAATTGAAGTAGTCAAACAAATGAATTATGTGCCAGAGAAAATAGACAAATTAGAAAGAATTGCCAAAGCTCAACAAAAAACTAAAGACTTTGAAGGAATACGAATTACTTTAGCGACTGCCATACAATTTATAGAACAAATTTTTCCTCATCTACGCTGGGCAGATACAATAGCCGAAATTGCTAAAATACAAGTAAAAATAGGAGATCAACAAGCGGGAAAAGATACTTTGATAAAAGCAGGACAAAAAGCAGATACGATTAAAGATATCAAAACCCGTATTCATACATTAGTTCTCATAGCCACTCATTTTTCTAGCATAGGAGAAATCAATGCAGCTCTTGAAATTTTAGAAAAAGTAGAGGAAGAAGAGAATATAAATGATTTCTCCATTTTTATTCTGATAGCAGAAGTGCAACTACAATGTGGAGAAACTGAAAAAGCTAAAAATACTTATGCCCGGGCAAAAGCAATAGCGCATAGCAACGAACGTTATAGTTATAATGCTCTTGTAGATATCGCACAATCGCAAGCCCGGATTAAAGATTGGGATGCTGCATTTGAGACGACTGAAGAAATAACCATCAAGCAGGAATGGTATTACTCAGAATCTTTATTTCAAATTGCTAAAAAACAGCTACAAGAGCCAAGTTGCGATTACGAAAAAATTTTTCAACGTGTTATTACCACTATTGATAGAATAGAATCTGAAGAATGGAAGTCCAACTCTTTGCAGAGGTTAGCTGAATCACAAGCTATGGCAAATATGTTTGATGATGCACTTAAATCTGCTCAACGTATTTCTTGGCCCTTTAAAAAATCGTTAGCTTTTAGTGCAATCGCAATCCAGCAGGCAAAAGCTGGTCAATTTGAAGAAGCATTTAACACTATTGAATACATAAAGGATCGGGAAGATAAGCAAGATAGTTTAAGAGGAATTGCGAAAGCATATGCACAGGGTAAGCAATTTGCTTCGGCAATAGAGATTGCTTTAATGTTAAATAGCCGATTAAGGCAAGTTGAAACTCTAGGAGCAATAGCAAAAATACAAGTACAATTTAGCCAAAACAAAGACGCCCGAGATACTTTAGCGAGGGGTCTTACAATTTCACAAAGTCTCGATCCTTCATATCTAAAAGCCTTCGCTCTCATGCAACTTGCTGAAGAACAAGTGAAGTCCGGCGATAAAAACCAAGGGTTTATTACTGTTGATTCTGCCTATGAGTCAGCTAAAAAAATTCCAGGTCTACCTCTAAGAATTGATACAGAAATACAAATTGCAAAGATATATAAACAATTAGGAAAATCAGATAGAGCAAAAGATATTTTAGAAAAAATGAAACAAGCTATAGAAAAAA
>CBFGOM010000007.1:0-62238 GCA_965650385.1 uncultured Oscillatoriaceae bacterium | reverse complement strand
GCCGTTGAGCATCGTTTCGCAGACTTCGCGCCAGTCGATATCGTTGGTTGTGGGTTCATCCGGAGTTGGGGGGTTCCATTCGTGGAGGTCCACAACCTCTTTTACTTCTAAACCCAAGGCGTTGCAAATGGCAATGGCTGACTCCTCATCCACTTCTGTGCCATTGAAAAACCGCTTAACTGTGCTTAGACTGACAGCAGATTCGAGAGCAATGTCGTCATAAGTCCACTTCTTACCGTTGTAATTCTGTTTGCCAGCTTTAGCAGCTTTGAGTTTTTCCTTGCCAAATTGATGAATCCGGACCCCGCGTTGGCGTGTTTCTCCCATAGTTAACTGAGTGACGCTTTTCCCATATCCATAGTTTACGGGTTTTTATCGGTTTAGGGCGGGTTCAGAAAGGTTCATTTAATCCCTGACCTTAAATGCCCACAATTGACCCTCGCGCCCTAATTAGAGTGGTCTCAAATGTACTTCCGATAAGGGTTTGAGACTCATGAATAATTCTAAAAAAACCAAGGCGCAACGGTTAAGCGAAGCAGTCAGCGATTTTGATACCGTCCTCGAACAAGACCCCCAGGTGCAGTTCTACCGGATGCAACCGAGTCAGCCGGATGTGACCCCTGCTGCACCTCCGAGTTTACCTCCGGCATTTCAGTTGCAATGGGTGTTGCTGCTGTTGGTGCATCTGGTGGTGTTGAGGTCGCTGCGGAAAAAATAGGAGTGAAGGGGGCATCGGATTAGAATGAATGCGATCTCGCCCTTTATCCGATCCACCCCTTTCATCTCCTCCCGCATACCGGACATTGGAATGAAAGCTATGCGCCTAAAATGTCCGCTATGGGTTAAACTGTATAGAGTTCATCTCAATAACTGACTTCCTTGGGTAAAGTCGATGCCTTTTCAATCGATGGTTTGCGATTATGGTTTAACTCATTGGACCATCGTCCCCCTCACTTCCATGTTAAAAAACCTGGGGCTTGGGAGATTCGGGTCTTCATCTTGACGACCCAGGAAAAAAGTCTGGATTTTAATATCAAAGTCATCTTTGGTAAAAAAGAACCGATATCAGCCGAACAAAAAGAAATTGCGGCTCTTGTCGTGGCTCACCGTGAAGAACTTTTGCAAGAATGGGAAACGAAAGTTGCCTAAAGGAGCGGATTCAATGACTTCTAATCAAATGACAGTTTTCGTTCATGATCGCCTGATTGGTCATCAAGAAATAGTCTCCTCCAGTTCAGGGATTCGTGTGTTACGTCGTCTCTCTGGGGAACTCCCCAATTTTGACAATTTATTTGTTTTGACCTCTGCCACGGGATTGCCGGACATTACGCGAATTTTTCAGACGGCTGAGGGGTTCAAAATCCTCCGAGTCCTGTTTGTGCGGACTGATGTCGATCCTAATTTTATGCCGCAAATGTTGGAACGGGCGGAATTGCGATCGCTGGACAAGGTGATTTTTTATTCTAATCTCGCTGAACCCAAGCGCATTTTAGCAGCATGGCAAACGGGAACACCGGAGCAATTAATCGCTAAAGCCACGGTAATTGAAGAGAGTTTGTTAGTCACAGACTGCGCTTTACAAACCTGGGAAATTCCCTTCCAGCAGTTACCGATTTTAGCAAAACTTTCCCCCGAAAACCAAGCAGAATTTGAAATTGATGAAGATGGAAGTTATCTCTATTGGCCGAGTGGCGATATTCACCTGGATATGGAAGCCCTTCGAGCGACAGTAGATCCGGAATGGCAGACTCGTCTCCAGGTTGAACGCGCCATTTATGACCAAAATTTTGGGGAGGCTGTGGCAGCGGTAAGGAAGGCGCATCATCTCAAACAAACGGATATTCCCGGAATTTCATCCCGCCAGATTCGCCGCATTGAAAAAGGCGATCGCCCGAAATTGGAAACCCTGAGAAAATTATCCCAGGCGCATGGTCTCACGGTGAATGAATATATGGAGGAAATTGCTGCCAATGTATCTCAATGGAGAAGTATTAACTAGGTAGAAATCAGGACCAGAGACTGTCAAGTTCTATGAATCGGTTGGCATTGATGTCGGCTTCTGCTTCGGCTATCAGTTTATCTAATTTTCCAGAGGCTAAATCCTCTTGCATTTGTTTATCCCAGGCATCATCTAAATAGTTCTCAAGCCATTGGGCCAGTTGACGCACTTCCGCTTCTGGCAATTGGGCGATCGCTGCTTGGATTTCCAATCGGGTTTTCATCCAGTTGTGTTTGATAGAAATCACGCTTAATTTTACCGTGATTAACGCTGAAAATCAACAATAATCGCCCAAGCTAAATGTAAACTTTCCCATGCCCGTCAATCCCTGTACAATGAAATCATCTCGAATTGAGGTCTTGCGAAAATGACCCAGCACTTACAAATCCTCTTGCCGGAAGAAACAATTCGACTGATTGACCAACTCACGAAATCCGATGATTCGGCGGATGATGCTCTGATCAAGCGCAGTGCTTTGATTAATGAGGCGGTTAAATTTTATATTGCCCAGAAGCAGCGAGATTCTCTCCAGCAACAGTTACAAGAAGGGGCTAATCGCTGGGTTCAACGAGACTTGGGTTTGGCTGATGAATGGTTCGATATCGAAGAGGAAGCATCGGTGGGAAGTTGACAAAACTGGGATTTTATGCTAAATATCCCAGATATGATGCCAGACCCCTGAATCTCTGTGAAACCGTGGTGGTTTCCTGGAATTTTTGCCAGTTACACTGAAATAAGCTGTAAGGTCCATGAAAACCCTTAGTCTTGTTGGAAGGTGGTACTGTGCCAAATCGCAATTTTTTGATTCCTCTGTCCATCGCCCTTGGTTTGTTTACGGGGGTTCCACCTGTGATGGGACAGGCGTTATTGCCTCGGGTTCTCCAGCTTGATGGGACTCAGTTGGAACAGCAAGGGTTGTTTCTGGCGGAAGAAGCGGCTCAGTTGGCGAGATTTCAGCAATTTGAACTGGCTTTAGCCCGGGCGGAACTGGCGGCCCAGCTTGCGCCGAATGCGCCCCAAGCCTGGGGGATTTTAGGCAGTTTGTATTTACAATCGAAGGAGTTGCCGAAGGGGATTGCAGCGTTGGAACAAGCCCGATCGCTGGATCCGGAGAATCATGTGGTGATGTTTGCTCTCGGTTCGGCTTATTTTCAGCAACAAAATTACCAGCAGGCGATTAACTCCCTGCAAGCGGGATTAAAACTCCAACCGGATGTCACCGGGGCTTTATTCGATTTGGGCAATGCCTACTACATGACGAGAGAGTATCGAGAGGCGATCGCCCAATATGAACGCGCAGTTGCCCAGGATGAAACCTTTTGGCCTGCCATTAACAATATCGGCTTAGTCGAATATGAACAAGGAAATGCGACTGCGGCGATCAAGCAGTGGGAAACAGCCCTCAGCATCGACTCTGAAGCTGCGGAACCGATGATGGCGATCGCCGTGGCAATGTATGCTCAAGGGAATCGAGAACGGGGTTTATCCCTCGGAGAAACAGCATTGCGGATTGATCCGCGTTATGGGGAAGTAGATTTTCTGGTGGAAAATCTCTGGGGTAGTCGCCTCGTGGAAGATACTAAAAAATTCCTCGAAACTCCGCGCATTCAAGCGACCCTCGCGCAATTAGAACCCACTCCCAACAGCAATTAATCCGGGACTGAATCCCATAAAAGGGGAAGGATAAAGGCTCAAGGATGAAAATCACCCCGTAAATCTATCTTCCATCCCTAAGACCCTAATCCTTCATCCTCCATCCCTCATCCCTCCTCTTTGGGCAGTAGGGCCGCAATCTGGTCAACAAACTCCTGATGATCTACCACGGGTTTGGAAATGTAGCCATCGGCCCCACTCTGTTCCAGAAAAGCTTCCTTATCCCCCGCCATCGCGTGTGCTGTGACCAAAATAATCGGCAAATAGGACGTTTTGGGGTCAGCTTTGAGCATTTGAGTAATTTTGATGCCATCCACTGCCTTGCCTTGGTAAACGCTGCGAGACAGGGACACATCCATTAAAATCACATCCGCCTCACCGGCTTGGGCAATTTGCATCACCTCTTCCACATTTTCGGTATGCTTGACATTGAGGCCACCCCGCTTGGTGAGGATTTTAGAGAAAACCCTAGCGTTGACCAGATCGTCCTCCACAATTAGAACGGTTCTCATATCCCTTTCCTTTTCATTTAATCAATCGGATGCGCTTGATCGTCAGACTGTCAGAAATGATAGTACGCTGACAAAGTGTCCTCCGATCTTCTTCTCTTCGCTAACGATAGCGTTATTGAGCGCAAAAAAGCAGGACACTCTTGGAAGTTGGTTTGGTTTAAGGAACGAAACTCATGGCTAAACAATTGAACCTTCTGTCTACTGGACAGGTTATCCCGACTGCTTTGCACGTTGAAATGCAACAGTCCTACCTTGAATATGCCATGAGTGTGATCGTGGGGAGGGCGTTACCAGACGTCCGAGATGGCTTAAAGCCCGTCCACCGCAGGATCCTATACGCGATGCACGAGTTAGGATTATCCCCCGATCGCCCTTATCGGAAATGTGCTCGCGTGGTTGGGGATGTCCTCGGTAAATATCACCCCCACGGCGATCAATCCGTTTATGACGCGATGGTTCGGATGATCCAGGACTTCTCCAGTCGGTATCCCCTCCTCGCGGGTCATGGCAATTTTGGTTCGGTAGATAACGACCCCCCAGCGGCAATGCGTTACACGGAAACGCGCCTTGCCGAAATTGGCAGCGATGCCATGCTTCAGGAAATTGGTGAAGCGACGGTTGATTTTATCGGAAATTTTGATAATTCCCAGCAAGAACCGATCGTTTTACCGGCACAATTACCCATGCTGCTGCTGAATGGCAGTTCGGGAATTGCTGTGGGTATGGCAACCAATGTCCCTCCCCATAATTTAGGGGAGGTGGTGGATGCGTTGGTTGCTTTAATTGATAACCCGGATTTATCCGATGAAAAACTCTTTACCCTGATTCCCGGTCCCGATTTCCCTACTGGTGGGGAAATTATTGACACGGAAGGGATTCGATCTGCCTACACCACGGGACGGGGAATTATCCCGTTGCGCGGGGTGGCAAGGGTGGAAGAAATCCTGGGGGGACGTGGTAAACATCGGCGTCAGGCGATCGTCGTGACGGAGTTGCCGTATCAGGTGAATAAATCCGCCTGGATTGAAAAAATCGCGGATTTGGTGAATCATGGGCGGTTGGATGGGATTTCCGATCTTCGGGATGAGAGCGATCGCGATGGGATTCGCGTTGTCATTGAACTCAAACGGGAAACCAATCCGGAAGTAGTTCTGCAACATCTCTACCACCAAACCGCACTGCAAAATAACTTCGGTGCGATTCTGTTGGCATTGGTAGAGGCACAACCGCGTCAGTTATCCCTCCGGCAAATGCTGCAAGAGTTCCTAACCTTCCGGGAACAGACGTTGAATCGCCTCTATACCCATGAACTGGAACGCACTCAGCAGCGGTTGGAAATTGTCGAAGGATTACTCAAGGCGCTGAACAATTTAGATGCACTCATTGAGATTTTGCGGAATGCGCCAGATGGCACTACGGCAAAAGCTGAATTGCAAAGCGAGTTAGAACTCACGGAGAACCAAGCTGATGCAATTTTAGGGATGCCAATGCGCCGGATCACCGGATTGGAACGGCAAAAATTGCAGGATGAACGGGATCAACTGAATACCCGCCGGGAGGAGTTGGAACGGTTACTGGGCGATCGCCGGGAATTGCTCAAAGGGTTAAAGAAAGAGTTGCGATCGCTCAAAAAGAAATTTGGCGACCCTAGGCGCACCCGGATTTACACCGTCTCGCCCGATCGCGAGACAGTGCTGGTGGCAACTCCTGACTCCGGGGAAGAAACCAGCAAAACTAAATCCCGCAAAGGCAAAACGGCAGCTATCCCCGAAGAAGTTGCGCCTTCTCTACCCCTATTTGCCACCCCTCCAGAACCGGAAGAAACGGTTCTGGAATTTACTCGACGCGGGTATGTGCAACGGTTATCCCCTTCCACTTATGAGCGTCAGCAACAGAAACAGGAGGAAAATTCCGAGATTCAAACCCTAGAAGCGGGGGCGGATTTTGTAGTAGAAACCCACGTTGCTTTTACGGATCAAGATGTGCTGATTTTGACCCGGGATGGCAAGGGATTCTCGATTAAAGTTGGGGATATTCCAGCGAATAAACGAGGCGCAAAGAAAACGCCGTTTGTGAGTTTATTTCCTCCAGCAGTGCATGGGAATCCGGATGCGATCGCCACTCAGTTTATCCTCTCAGATTATCCCGAAACCCTGGATTTAATCTTCTTGACGGAACGGGGAAGAATTAAGCGATTACCCCTGTCAGAATTTGCCAATTTAACCGCCCGAGGATTAACAGCCGTTAAACTAAAAGAAGGGGATGCGTTAGCTTATGCCAATTTAGCGACAGTGGGACAAGATATCGCGATCGCCACTTCTGGGGGACGACTACTCCGATTTGCGATCGATGATGACAACCTCCCCATCACCAGTCGCGCCTCCATGCCACAACAAGCATTGCGCTTAGGCAAGGGTGAGAATTTGGTCGGATGTGTCGCACTCAGTCCGAGTGAAAAACTGTTGCTCGTGTCTAAATTGGGATATGGGAAACGCTTGCCGATGGATTTAGTCCGACTCGCCAAACCCGGAGATTTGGGTACTCAGTCGATGATGTTTAAAAATAAGACGGATGGGTTAGTAGGAATGGTGGCAGCGCTTCCCGATGCCGAGTTAAAATTACTCACCAGTAGCGATCGCTTTTTGCGGTTGCCGGTTAACTCCGTGAAATCCAAGCGTAAAGATGACGCAGGCGATCGGCTAATCAAACTCGAACCCAAAGAAACCCTAGTTTATCTAAGTGTTTCCTCTCCCGAACCTGAACAATATGTGTAACAGATTAACCCTGTCAAGGGAGTTGCATCAAAATGACTCCTGAAAGAAAGGGTCACTACGAACATTTCCAGTTCCCTCCCCTTGCTAAGGGGAGGGTTAGAGTGGAGTCCACAAGGGTGCGGGTTTTTACAGACTATCAATACCCGATTCCGTATAATCTTGTTTAATTGTTTTTCTAGGATAACCCAATGAAGCTCAATTTAATGGACGATACGTTACAAATTGAATTAGACTTTTGGGAGCAATTCTGGGCATTCAGCTTTGAGAAAATTTTGACAATTCCCCTAAGTCATATTCTCAATGTTTCCACCGCCGAACCCCAAAGTAATTGGGCGGAAATTCGTGCGCCAGGAACGTTTTTACCGGGAGTCATAAAAGCTGGAACCTATTATAATACTGGGGGAAAAGAGTTTTGGTATGTCACCCGAGACAAAGATTATCTCACCCTGGAATTACGAGACGAACCCTTTAAGCGGATTATTTTAACCGTAGATAATGCTTTAGATTGGGCAAGTCGAATTCAAGGAGAAATTTAGGGAACCGACGTCAGAGATTAACGACCCGTCTTCAGGACGAAACTTTACGCAAAAGTCACGCAAGTCTGGAGACTCTACCTCCAAACAACTGGCGAGGGTTTGAACCCTCGCCAGTTATTACTAAAACTTGCAACCCTTAGATCTGCCACTGAACTGATAACCCTCACCCCCCACTGACTGGGGGAATCAACACCACTTCATCCCCAGCTTGTAAGGGAGTTTCGGGGTCAACAAAATCGAGGTTAATCCCAAAGCGGGTGATATCGCGCCAGCAGTCGAGTTCCGGGTGTTCAGTAATCAGGCGATCGCGCACTGCAACCACCGGAGTCCCCGGCGGAAATTCCAAAACTAACTCAGGAACGCCATAAGCTTCTTGATAAGCAGCAAATAGTTTTACCGTAACAGCGATCGGGGCTTCAGACATGGTAAAAAAAACACAAGAGGGCTAACTCTAATAAAATACCCTGAACTTGTTAAACTAACTCACTTCATTTATGATCATGAAACCGAACAAGTTTCAGACTCCTGATGTTTATCCCCCATTTAAAATGCCAACTCGAAAAAAACCTCAATCCATCTATCAACTAAAAATTACCCTAAGCGAGATCCGCCCCCCAATTTGGCGACGAGTACAAGTAAGTAGCGATTACACCCTAGCCGACTTACACGAAGTAATTCAAGTCGCAATGGGTTGGGGTAATTCCCATCTTCATTCATTTACCATTCAAGAGGAAGAGTACGGAATGCCAATGGATGATGATGATTTCGGCTTTGCTGACCTGGAAATCAAGAATGAAACCCGGGTAAAACTGAGCAAAATCATCCCCGGAGAAAAGTTTAAATTCTCATACCTTTACGACTTCGGCGACTCCTGGGACCATGAAATCCTTGTCGAGAAAGTCCTGCTACCAGATCCAGATGCCACCTATCCAGTCTGCATCAAAGCCAAAAGAGCCTGTCCCCCCGACGACTGTGGCGGTCCTGGGGGATATCAAGATTTCCTAGAAGCTATCCAAAATAAAAAGCATCCGGACCATGAAGAAATGCTCGAATGGGTTGGTGGTTCTTTTGACCCCGAGGAAGCCAATCTGGATGAGATTAACGCCGAGTTAAAGAGAGTTTTCAAATAAAATGACTCGTTTCCGAAGCTAGGGTATTGTTACAGGGTCCAAAAAGCAAGACAAGAAACCGGGTTTCTAGCAAAGATTTTGGGAATTGATTATTCTTTTTGTAAAGAAACCCGGTTGTGAATAAATAGTCTAAATTGATAAGCTGTTCACTACCTAAATTGGAACCTAGACAGTTATAAACTATTATCTGTGCAGGTATTTGGCTCTCTAGCATTATCCAATTCCAATTTAGAACAACTTATTAAGGGATGTTTCAACAAGCTGTGGCTCTAGCTTTTTAATTGGGTTTAATATTGATATCAAGGGATGTTTTAACAAGTTGTGACTCTAGCTTTTTAACTTGATTTGTTGCATCTTGTTGGGCGCTAATCTGTCCTTGTTGCTCATGTAACATCGCTGATTGTTGAAAATTTTCGATCGCTTTGTGTGGATTTCCTTGGTCAGTGTAAGCTCGCGCCCGATTGTAGTAAGCAATGGCAAAGTCGGGATTAACGTTAATGGCGTTAGTATAATCGGCGATCGCCTCACTCAATTTCCCTTGCTGATGGTAGGCAAAACCCCGATTGTTGTAGGCTAGGGCAAATTTTGGTTCTAGGTTAATGGCGTTAGTATAATCGGCGATCGCCTCACTCAATTTTCCTTGGCGATAGTAAACAAAACCCCGGTTGTTATATGCAGGAGCAGTCATAGGTGCTAGATCAAGAACTTTGCTATAATCGGCGATCGCCTCGCTCAATTTCCCCTGCTCTGCGTAAACAAAAGCCCGCTCGTAGTAGGCAAGGGCAAAGCTACGATCTAGGCTAAGAGCTTGGGTATAATCGGCGATCGCTTCACTAAATTTCCCTTGACGATAGTAAACAAAACCCCGGTTGTTGTATGCATTAGGAAAGTTCGGATCCAAGTCAACAGCTTTCGTATAGTCGGCAATTGCTTCACTCAATTTTCCTTGTTGCTTGTAGGCAATACCTCGGTTGTTGTAAGCCGGGGTAAAGCTAGGATCTAGGTTAAGAGCTTTCGTATAGTCAGCAATTGCTTCACTAAATTTCCCTTGGTCAGAGTAGGCATTTCCCCGGTTGTTGTACGCGATAACCCAGTTCGGAGCTAGGTTAATGACGGTGGTATAATCCGACATAGCCTCACTCAAATTCCGTTGGTCTAGGTAGGCATTTCCCCGGTTAAGGTAGGCAAAGACATGGTTAGGATCTAGATTAATGGCTTGAGTATAATCTCCAATCGCTTCACTGAATTTTCCTTGTTCAGAGTAGGCCATCCCACGGCTAAAGTACACTATGGCATGGCTATGATCCAAGTCAATCGCTTGGGTATAATCGGCGATCGCCTCATGCCTTTTCCCTTCTTGATGGTAGACATTCCCCCGGTTGTAGTAAGCAAGGGCAAAATTGGGATTAAGGTTAATAGCTTGGTTATAATCGGCGATCGCCTCACTGAATTTCCCTTGTTCAAAGTAGGTAAGACCCCGACTATGGTAACCCTCGGCAAAGTTAGGATTAAGGTTAATAGCTTGGGTAAAATCTGCGATCGCCTCATACAACTGCCCTTGCTCCTTGTAGGTAAGACCCCGACTGTGGTAACTATCGGCATCGTTGGGCTCGATTGCATTAGAAAATGCACAAGCCCCTCCCCCCAGCAGCAGTAAAGCAAGTAAGATAATTTCTGGAACGTTGCCCTTGCGCCGTCTCATCATAATTTTACTCCTGAGTGAATAAATGAATTGTTGTTCAACACAATTGCTTTGCCGATGAAGGCTTGCCCTATTCAAATAAAAACAGTCGATCATTCCCACTATGATTATAAAAACAAATTTAGGCGGATGTCATCCCCTTGTTTGAACTTTAGGACAAGAGAAATTTACCTACTAGGAGTTGTCTGCTTTAATTTGCTCTCTCACCCAGGCACGAAAGGCTTTTAATAAAGTGGTTTCCCCTACGGTTTGGCTTTGTTCTAAAAACTTGGCGACTTCGGTAACGGGTAATACGGGAAAGGCTAGAGAATGCTCGCTTTCTACATAGTTGCCGCACTGCAATTGTAAAAACTTGACCTCACCGCGATCGCATCTCCAGATTTCCGGTACTCCCATTGCCGCATAAATCCCTTCTCGGTCAATCGAACTGCTGGTGACATCAACTTCGATTACTAAGTCAGGGGGTGGATCGGTGTTTAAGTCAATAGTGCGTTTGCCTCGGATTAAACTTTCATTTTTAATATAAAAACTAGAGTCAGGTTCAGACCCCTTTTCTAAATCGGGTCGCTTCAAGGTTGTAGAACCAGCACTCAAAATTTCTATGTCTAGTTCTTCTGCAATTGCATTCGCTACTTTTGATAAGAGTCGGTTCGGTTGTTCATGTTCTAGTAATGGGGTCATGATTTCTAATAATCCTCGGTCATAATTTAGGCGAGTGTTTCGCTGATGTCCCATTTCATTCAATAAGCGTTCGTAAGTCTCCCAGGTAATATTCTGGAGTAAGACTCTGCCTGGGGTGGGTGCTTTGGTTTTGGGGGTGGTAATCATGATAAAATTTGCTCCCAACTACGACAATATCGTTCGACTTCCCTCCACTGCGATCGCCTGTGTGCATCAAGGTGGAGGGCTTTGTTTGAGGATATTTTAGCTTAGTCTAGGTCTGTGGGGGCGATCGCATTGCCTACACCCCCTCTGAAAGCCGCTTCTGTGTAGCGGTAATGTGAGACAAAAAACTCCCCGATTAAAATCAAATTCCAATCGGGGAGTTTTTTTTGTCTCACTCAGTGATTACCAAGTGCGTTATAACGGCTCACTTTACTTCAGTGGTATCGAGAGGGTTAGAAACCGGGTTTCTCACACTAGGCTGGTTGCTATCAACCCGGTTTCTGCTTCGATGAGAACTAACGATGTCGGACAACCTTACTCAAAGTCATCTTCGATGTCATCATCATCATCAAAATCATCATCGTCCTCGAAGTCTTCCTCTAGGATGGAGAGCGATCGCACGTCTTTGGCCCCTTTCAAGCCCAAATCGGGGAGAGCAAACTCATCGTCTGGTTCTTCATCATCAGGCGCCAAAATCTCTTCATCCATCTCCATCCCTGTATTCCGGTAAGCCCGGGCGGTATGGTCATCCAGAACCACATCGGGAAACTCTTCCTCTTCCTCATCCAGCACTCCATCATAAGCGCTATCATCCGGAAGCAGCATCATATCCTCGTAGGCATTGAACCCAGTCCCCGCAGGAATCAGGCGTCCAATAATCACGTTCTCCTTCAATCCACGCAACCAGTCGGATTTACCCTCGATCGCCGCTTCAGTCAGGACCCGAGTGGTTTCCTGGAAGGAAGCCGCCGAGATAAAGCTGTCCGTATTCAACGACGCCTTAGTAATCCCCAACAACAGTGGCGTATATTTCGCCGGTGCACCGCCAGTAATCGACATAGCTTCGTTCACCCGTTCCACCTGTTGGAGTTCAATCAACTCCCCAGGTAGCATGGTGGTATCTCCGCCATCATCGATGCGCACTTTGTTCGTCATCTGACGCACAATCACTTCAATGTGCTTATCACTAATATCAATCCCTTGGGACAGATATACCGACTGTACCTCACTCACTAAGAACGTTTGCACCTGCTGGAAACTCAACAGCGTATGCTCATAATTCCGTTCCCCGGGCAGATTGAAGAAAATCTCCAAAATCTCATGAGGATTGCTCGGTCCATCGGTGAGAGGTTCCCCGGCTTTTACCCGTTGACCATCACTCACCAGCAGGGTTTGACCCGGGCCAATTTCATAATCAGTAACGGCCCCATCATCCTCTACCACTTTTAACAGCACCGTATCATCATCCCCATAAATCACCTGAGCCACCCCAGGCAAGGCAGCCAAAATGCAACCTTCCTTGGGTTTACGAGCCTCCAGCAATTCCTCAATCCGGGGTAACCCTTGAATAATATCCCCAGTCTTGGCGCGCTCAAACACCAGCAGCACGAGGTTATCCCCCCGTTGCACCAAGGAGCCATCATCCACATGAAGCACGGCCCCGGGGGACACGCGGTAAGGACGAGCCAGACGCAATTTCAGGCGGTAATTCCCTTGGGACAAGGCGGAGTCATCGGAAGGTTCCAGGTCGGTCACTTCGATGACTTGACCTGAATCCGGCATCCGCACCCCGGGGGCTACTTCCGTATTTTCTACCACAAAATCTCCCACTTTGACGGTGGGTTCTTCCTTCGAGTCCACGGTAATGACATCATCATCTCGGACCACCAGGACCCGGCGAATCGCCTCAGATCCTTCACGAATCCCGCGAATTTCACCGGCTTCTTTGCCGAGAATTTCGGTACGGGCGACAACAGCCCCAGGGGGAATCCGATCGCCATCTTTGACCAACAGACGAGTTTGGGTACTGCCTTGGGTGGTATCTGCCACGACGTCCCGGCGAATGACTAAGGATTCGAGAATCACCAACTGCAAGCGCATGGGTGCACCTTTAGAAGGGTCTAACTCCTCTGATGAGAGCACTTCTTCTTCCTCGACGGGCACTAATTCAATGTCGGCGGCTAATCCGGGGGCGTCTTTATCAATTTCCAGGACTAACTGGGTCCGCAGCAATTCCAACCCTTCTACGGATTTGACCCGTTCCCCATCTTTATAGGGCAAGCGCTGGACGGCGCGCAGTTGAATCATGGCCTCTTCCCCATTGTTTAGGGATTCCTGAGAGGGAATGGCCGGTTCATCCAAGACGGGATATTCTACAGCGGGACGCAGCAACAAGGCAGGACCCTCGGGGGTTTCCAGGATTTCCACATAGCGCAATTCCTGGGCGATGAGTCCGGGGATAATCTCTTGACCGGGATTGACGAGACTGCCATTGGCGATCGCCACTTCCTCGGGGTCCTCAATCATAATCAATTCCCCGGGCTTGATGGTCACTTCCCGAAGAATGTCATTTTTCTGGGTGACTTCGACAACACCGCTGCTGGCGCATTTGATGTCTTTAACAATTTCTGTGGCAGCTTCCACAAATTGGCCGTCTTCCACCAGCAACAAGGAAATATCCTTGTTGATTTCGTGGCATTCTTCGGGAATCCAAAGCAAGGTGCCGCCTTTAACGACTTCATAGCCTTGTTTGGCTTTGCCCCGCTTAAGCACTTCCACCCCGGCATATTTGATAATCCCCCCGCTGTGGGTGCGGTAGGTTTCATCAATTAATTCGGCCACCACTTGATGATTCAACACCTTAGTTCCCGGGGTGGCTTTCAGGGAGAATAACTGCTTGCCAATGGTTTCAATGGTGTAATGGTCCCGACCTCCGGTAGAGGTGGCATAAACCGTGGCACGATCCAGAGTTACCGACGCGGTGATAATTTCCACTTCCCGAGGCATGGAAGAGGGGCGGTTTTCCATTTCTTCGGGCAGACGGACGATCCCGCCATTGTCAGTGACGAGTTTGGTTTCAGCGAGGACGCCACCGGGTTGGATGCGATCGCCATTTCTGACCACAGGTTCAGCCCCTGGGGGTAGGTTATAAACCTCCCCAGATAAAATCCAAACCAGACCCCCCCGGGAGGCGGTCCGGGTGGCATTACCCTGACGGTCCTTCTTCTCTTCAGGCATCAAGTCGGCGAAGACCACTTCTCCAGCTAAATCCGATGCCACGTCCTTAGTTGCTTTTTCTGTAGTGCGGCGAGTCCGTCCAGGTAAGGGGACTTCCGCCAATAGGGTCAACCGTTCGACTTTAGCGCCATCAGGAACCAAGAGGACCGTACCTTGGAAAACATCAAAGACTTCCTTGCGGCCCTCAGCTTGCAGGGTAATTTCTGATTTGGCATTTTCTACGACAAAGGCATCTTCCCCATGACGAGTCCGGAATGCCCGCGCCCGCATGGTGGGGGAATAATGAACAGTCCCGGAGAAGGTGGCGGTGACAGTTCGGGCCACTTCAGCGGTGAAGACCCCTCCGGTGTGGAAGGTCCGCATGGTAAGTTGGGTACCGGGTTCCCCAATGGATTGGGCAGCAATAATCCCGACCGCTTCTCCCATGTCTACGAGTTTGCCATGAGCCAGACTCCAGCCATAGCAAAGCTGACAGACAGAACGGGAGGCTTCACAGGTCAGGGGCGATCGCACCATCACCCGTTCTACCCCATGTTTCATGATTTTTTCCGAGAGGTCATCATCCATTGGCTGATTGCGGGCGGCAATCAACTCCCCAGTTTGGGGCGAAATGATATCCTCAGCAGTGACCCGCCCAAATAGGCGATCGCTCAACGGAATCAGAATTCGGTCCTCATCCTTCATCGACTCCATCGGAATCCCGCGAGTCGTGCCGCAGTCCACTTCCCGGACAATCACATCTTGGGAGACATCCACCAGACGCCGAGTCAGATAGCCCGAATCTGCCGTCCGTAGTGCGGTATCAACTAATCCTTTACGCGCCCCGTAGGAAGAGATGATATATTCGGTAACGGTCAGCCCTTCGCGGAAATTGGTTTTAATGGGTAAGTCAATAATTTCCCCCTGGGGGTTTGCCATCAACCCCCGCATCCCCACCAACTGCCGCACCTGAGAGACGTTCCCCCGCGCACCCGAGAAGGCCATCATATACACGGAGTTCAGGGGGTCGGTTTCTTTGAAGTGACGTACCACCTCATCTTTGAGGGATTCACTCGTACTATTCCAAGTATCAATCACTTTCTGGAAGCGCTCAACTTCGGTGATTTCCCCTCGGGCATAGCGGCTTTCAGTTAAAGTGATTTCCCGTTCCGCCCCCATTAACAAATCTCGCTTCGAGGGAGGAATCATCAAGTCATCCACACTAATCGAGACTCCAGCTTTAGTGGCATAGCGGAATCCCAAATCTTTGAGGCGATCGGCAATTTGTGCACTCCGGGCCGTCCCATGCTGCACAAAAGTTCGGGAAATTAGGCTTTTAATTTGGCCTTTATTAATAACTCGGTTGTAGAAAGTGAACTTTTTTTTAGTCATTAGTCTTTTGTCCTTTGTCCTTTGACTTGAGTCATTAGTCCGTTGTCCTTTGACTGATGAGAGGAGATTGAGGGAGATTAAAGGAATTGAGAAGAAAGGGGAGATTATTCTGCCCCTGCTTCCCTCTCTGCCCCTGCTTCCCTCTCTTCCCCATCTCCTCTATCTGCCCCTGCTTCCCTAGCTACTGACCGCCTTAACTCAACACATCCGCAATTGTTTTATTGAAGATAATTCGGCCTGCGGTAGTGTGAATATATTGAGACAAGAGATTCCCATTAGCATCTTCTCGGATGCGGCGATCGGCATAGAGTTTCGTCACCGTTCCATCGGAATGCTTCGTGATTTCGGGTTCGGTTTCCTTGACCTCGGAATCAATATCCCAGTTCAAATCCAGCCGCACCCAAATCAACGCGTGTAACTCAATCAACCCTTGCTCATAAGCAACAATTGCATCCTGCAAAGAAGCAAAATAACCTCCTGCACCCTTATGGGCTTTCGGATTATGGGCGGTCAAATAATAACAACCCAACACCATATCCTGAGAAGGAGTAACAATAGGTCGTCCCGTTGCCGGAGACATAATATTGTTAGAAGCCAACATCAACAACCGGGCTTCCGCTTGAGCCTCTAAACCTAGAGGAACGTGTACCGCCATTTGGTCTCCGTCAAAGTCAGCATTGAATGCCGGACAAACTAACGGATGCAATTGAATCGCTCGTCCCTCGACCAAAATTGGCTCAAAGGCTTGAATCCCTAAACGGTGCAGAGTGGGTGCACGGTTTAACAGTACGGGGTGAGATTCAATCACCTCTTCCAACACATCCCAAACACTCGGATCGGCACGTTGAATTAGCTTTTTGGCGGCCTTAATATTGTTTACCAAACCTTGGCGAATCAACCGATGAATTACGAAGGGTTGGAAGAGTTCGATCGCCATTTCCCGAGGCAATCCGCACTGATGAATCTTCAGTTTTGGACCAACCACAATCACAGAACGTCCGGAATAGTCCACCCGTTTTCCGAGTAAGTTTTGCCGGAATCGTCCTTGTTTCCCTTCAATAATATCGGACAAAGATTTCAGCGGTCGGTTATTAGCACCTACGACAGTTCGTCCCCGACGACCATTATCAATCAGGGCATCCACTGCCTCCTGCAACATCCGTTTTTCATTCCGAATGATGATTTCTGGGGCCAAAATCTCCTGGAGGCGGGCTAAACGATTATTCCGGTTAATCACCCGTCGGTACAGATCATTCAAGTCACTGGTAGCAAACCGTCCCCCATCTAACTGCACCATCGGGCGCAAGTCTGGGGGAATCACAGGAATGTATTCCAGAACCATCCAATCCGGTTGAGATCCGGTGGCAATAAAGTTATCAATGACGCGCAAACGTTTAATTAATTTGGCGCGTTTTTGACCTTTGGAGTTGGCGATTTCTTCGCGCAACTGTTCCGCTTCTGCTTCTAAGTCGAGGTCCTGTAATAACCGTTGCAACGCTTCAGCACCAATCCCGACTTCAATGCCGATGAGTTCCGTATCCTCACTGTAGAGTTGGTCCTCAATTTCCATCCAAGCATCTTCACTCAACAGTTGCTTGTATTGGAGATTATCTGCATTTCCGGGATTGAGAACACAATAGGCATTGAAGTAGACAATTTGTTCCACATCGCGCAAGGGCATATCCAGGAGAATAGCGATATAGCTAGGAATCCCCTTGAGATACCAAACATGAGCAACGGGTGCAGCTAACCGAATAAAGCCCATGCGATGCCGACGGACGCGAGACTCAGTAACTTCTACGCCGCATCTCTCACAAACAATGCCGCGATGGCGAACTCGCTTATATTTACCGCAATGACATTCCCAATCTTTGGCAGGACCAAAAATCCGCTCACAAAATAAACCGTCCATTTCCGGTTTTAAAGTGCGGTAATTAATGGTTTCCGGTTTAGTGACCTCGCCGACAATTTGACCATTCGGCAGAGTTCGTTCACCCCATTGCCGAATTCGGTCTGGGGAGGCGATCGCAATCTTTACATAATCAAAGCGTTGCTCAATCTTTGGCATTCGATGATATCCCCTTATATGGATAATTGATAATGGATAACTGATAATTGACAATGGATAATTGATAAATTTCCATTGTCAATTATCCATTATCAAACTTACTCTTCCTCTTCCTCTAAAGCTTCCCGAGAAACAGATTCATAAGTGGGACGAGAGGGGGTGCGACGATTTGCCACATCCGCCATTAAGTCCACTTCTACATCCCGAGATGTGCCATCCTCCTGGGTCTGCACTTTATGCACCGCAATATCCAAACACAGCGACTGCAACTCTCGCATCAGCACCTTGAAAGACTCTGGAGTTCCCGGGCGAGGAATCGCTTTTCCTTTAACGATCGCATTCAACGCTTCATTCCGTCCCTGCATATCATCGGACTTAACCGTGAGCAGTTCCTGCAACGTATAAGCGGCACCAAATGCCTCCAAGGCCCACACTTCCATTTCTCCAAACCGCTGGCCCCCTTGTTGTGCCTTACCGCCGAGGGGTTGCTGGGTGACCAAAGAATAGGGTCCCGTTGAACGGGCGTGAATCTTGTCATCCACCAAATGTACCAGCTTGAGCATATACGCCTTACCCACGGTAATGGGACGGTCGAATGCCTCTCCCGTCCGGCCATCATAAACGAGGGTTTTCCCGGGGTGGTCTTCGTTAAATATCCAATCCTTACCCGTTTTATGCCGCGCTTCTTGCAACTTTCCATGTACGGTTTCCCGAGATTTTTCGCTGCCGTGCATTTCATCAAACGGCACGACTTTGAACCGGGACCCCAGATTTTGTCCGGCCCACCCGAGGAGGCACTCAAACACCTGGCCCACATTCATCCGAGAAGGCACACCCAGGGGATTCAACACGATATCCAACGGCGTTCCATCGGGCAGATAGGGCATATCTTCTAGGGGCAAAATCCGGGAAATAATTCCCTTATTCCCGTGACGACCGGCCATTTTGTCTCCGACCTGGATTTTCCGCTTCTGGGCCACATAAACCCGCACCACCATGTTTGCACCGGGGGGCAGTTCATCCCCTTGTTCCCGGGTAAACACCCGCACATCCACAACACGGCCTTTTTCACCGTTTGGAACTCGCAAGGAGTTATCCCGCACATCCCGAGCTTTTTCCCCGAAAATCGCCCGCAAGAGCTTTTCTTCTGGGGGTTGGTCCGACTCCCCTTTGGGCGTAACTTTACCCACAAGAATATCCCCGGATTCAACCCAGGCCCCAATTCGGATAATTCCCCCTTCATCTAATTGACGCAGGGAATCTTCCCCAACGTTCGGAATTTCTCGTGTAATTTCTTCCGGTCCTAGCTTGGTTTGCCGTGCCTCAATTTCATATTTCTCAATGTGAATTGAGGTGTAGAGGTCGTCATAAACTAGACGCTCACTAATCAGAATCGCGTCTTCGTAGTTATACCCTTCCCAAGGCATATAGGCCACGAGAATATTCTGACCCAGGGCCAACTCGCCGCCTTCGGTAGAGGACCCATCTGCCAAGACCTGTCCGGCGACCACATCATCCCCTTCAAACACCAAGGGGCGCTGGTTCAAGCAAGTGTCTTGGTTAGACCGCTGATATTTCTGTAACTGATATTCCATTTCTCGACCGTTGGGGTCTTGGACGCGAATCTTGGTCGCATCTACAAAGGTGACGATCCCATCAGTCCGAGAAACGACCACCATCCCAGAATCTCGGGCAGCTTGAGCTTCCAGGCCTGTTCCGACTAAGGGGCGTTCTGGCAGTAACAGCGGCACGGCTTGCCGCTGCATATTAGACCCCATCAGGGCGCGGTTAGCATCATCATGTTCCAAGAAGGGAATTAGGGATGTAGCCACAGAGATAATTTGCACGGGAGAAACCGCCACATAGTCCACCTGATCCGGTGTGGTGGTGGTGAAATCCTGGCGATAGCGCACGGGGACGGTTTCCCCTTGGATATAGCCGCCTTCATCCACGGTAATATCCCCAGGAGCAACCCGCAGATCATCTTCCTCATCGGCAGTCATAAACAGTGCGCCTCGTTCCCGCAAGACGCGACCGTTTTCTACGGGATAAAACGGGGTTTCGATGAATCCGTAGGGGTTGACGCGGGCATGAGTTGCTAAAGAACCGATTAATCCAGCATTAGGCCCTTCTGGCGTCTCGATCGGGCAGATCCGTCCGTAGTGGGATGGGTGAATATCCCGGACTGCAAATCCCGCCCGTTCCCGGGTTAACCCGCCTGGACCGAGGGCGCTCAAGCGGCGTTTGTGGGTCAGTTCCGCTAAGGGGTTGGTCTGATCCATAAACTGGGATAGCTGGGAAGACCCGAAGAATTCTTTGATAGCGGCAACGAGGGGTTTCGGGTTGACCAAAGAGGCGGGGGTGAGGGAATCGGCATCAGAAACGGTCATCCGTTCCCGAATGATGCGTTCTAAGCGGTTGAGTCCGACTCGAACTTGGTTTTGCAAGAGTTCACCAACCGATCGCACGCGACGATTGCCTAAGTGGTCAATATCGTCGCTTTGTCCCACGTCGAATTCCAGGTTAATCAGGTAATCAATGGCACTGAGAATATCCTGGGGCGTTAACACCCGGACATTATCCGGTACCGACAGCCGCAATTTTTTATTCAGCTTATAACGGCCCACCCGTCCCAAGTCGTACCGTTTCGGGTCAAAGAAGCGGGAATCCAGAAGCTGGCTACCTCCGGATACAGTGGGCGGTTCCCCGGGACGCAGCTTCTTGTAAAGCTCCATCAGGGCTTCTTCTTCCGTGAATTCCCCTTCTTTTTCAATGGTTTTTTGAAAATATTCGGGGTGGCGCAGGGCATCGAAAATCTCGTTATTGCTGAGTCCCAGGGCCTTAAGTAGCACTTGGGCACTCAATTTCCGGGTTTTGTCAATGCGGACCCAGACTAAATCATTTTTGTCCGTCTCAAATTTCAGCCATGCCCCCCGGTTGGGTATCAAGCTGGCATTGTAGGTCCGTCGGCCATTTTTGTCCGTCTCGGATTTGTAGTAAACTCCGGGAGAACGAACAATTTGGTTAACGATAACTCGTTCAGCCCCGTTAATGATGAAGGTTCCCCGTTCGGTCATTAAGGGCAAGTCACCGATGAAGACTTCTTGCTCTTTGATTTCGCCGGTTTCTTTGTTGATCAGTCGGGTGGGGACATACATTTGCACCGCATAGGTACTGTCCCGGCGTTTTGCGTCATCCACATCGTATTTTGGACGCTTGAGTTTGTAGTCCTTCCCTATAAAATGTAATTCTAGTTTTCCCGTATAGTCAGTGATGGGGGAAAAGCTGTCGAGTTCTTCAATCAGTCCTAATTCAAGAAACCAACGGAAACTCGCCCTTTGAATCTCGACGAGATCGGGAAGGGTAAATGCCGTTGCTGCTGGGTAGGTCGGATTATTCATTTGTGTCGATCGCCTCTACGCTGTGAATTCTACGCAAGTTAGGGAAGGAGAAGATAAAGACCGGTGATGGAAGCATGAAGGAATGCATATTGAGCGTTTATCCTTCGTCCTTGTCTTTTGTTTCAACGAGTGCTTTTTCGGTGACGCGGTTGGGTTTAAACTCCCGTTCTAGCTGGACACACTTCTCGGATCAAAGATAGGTTTTTTTCTAGCAACTTTATGGGTCTCCCAATCAACGATTTAAGCTATCCATTAAGGGATAGCCGCTGCGGTGAAATTCAAATTTAGGCAATTTTTGCATTTTTTTCAGGTAACCCATTATTATAGCTTTGTTCGTTTTTAGCGTCAAGAAAGGGTCGAGTTTTCGGGTGGGATGGCACCAGGGGTGAGAACAGATCCGCCCTGGCTTTGTGGGGGTGTTCTATTGGAAACATCAACTCATTTAAGGGTGAGTTGAAAGAGGCGACAGGCATTTTCTGTGGTTTGAGCGGCTAAGGTTTCTAAGGAAACCCCGCGCAGGGTCGCCACTTGTTCCGCCACATAGCGAACATAGGCGGGTTCATTGCGTTTGCCGCGTTTGGGAACCGGGGCCAAAAATGGGCAGTCAGTTTCGACCAAGAGGCGATCGCTGGGGACGAGACAAGCGGACTCTTGAATGCTTTGAGCATTCTTAAAAGTGACAATCCCGCTAAAGCTAATATAAAAGCCTAGGTCGAGAAACCATTGGGTCTCTTCGGGAGTTCCGCCCCAACAATGCATGACCCCGGGAACCGGACCGCGATCGCGCCAGAAACCCTGCAATAGTTCAGCCATCTCCCTGGATGCATCCCGACAATGGATGATCACTGCTTTATTCAGCCGCTGGGCTATTTCTAGCTGGGCGATAAAGGCTTCTTGTTGCTGCTGTTGATTTTCGGCCTTATAAAAGTCTAGCCCAGTTTCTCCAATGGCGACCACTCGCGCCTCGGATGCGGCTAATTCTTCAATGCGATCGCCAAGTTGGGAGGACCATTGATGGGCCTCCAGAGGATGCAAGCCCACAGCGAAGGAAAGTTCACCAAATCGATTGGCGAGTCCTTGAATGGTGCCAAATTCTTCAGGCGTGACGCAGGAATGCACAAGATGCACGACCCCGGCTTCATGCCAACGTTCGCGGACCGCCTCTAAATCTGGGTCAAACCGCTCGAAATTAAGGTGAACGTGGGTATCTATCAATTGCATCGGAATCGACGCGCTCTTGGGATGGAAAGAATTACCCGATAAAAGCCGCGAGGTTTCGCGTCCTTAACAAGGGAGTTAACGAATGAAAAATCAGCAGGGGGAATTGGGTTGGACTACGGCTTTTAAGGCTTTTAGCCCAACCAACAAGGACGCCTTCGGTCTCCCGATGTCGTCCATGAACTCAACCCTGCCTTGTGGGTCATCCCTACGAAGCAGACGATTGTGCCAACTCGTGTTGTTTAACAACTCTGGCTAAATTGGATTTTTTGCGAGCGCCGTTGTTGGGATGAAGAACGCCGCATTTTACTGCTTTGTCGATCTTGCTGTAAGCGGCATTGAGCCGATTATGGATCTCTTCCTTCAACTCCGGTGTGGGATTGGTGCCGTATTGCTCGGCAGAAGTCACACATTTCTTGATCAGGGTTTTGACCGCTGATTTATAAGATTTGTTACGCAAGCGATTGCGTTCGGCGATTTGGACGCGCTTGATAGCAGACTTAATGTTAGCCACAGTCGATTAGCCCAGAACTCAATACGGGAACAATTTTGACGAATCTTTGCCCTTAAAGCTGGAGCAAAGATTCTTGGGCTGAATGTCGCCTTGACTGTCAGAGCCAGTTTCGGTCTTACACATTCATGTCTAGCCCGAACGGATGTTTGCACATCGTCCACTTAAAGGCTACTGATACATTTACGCGACATTTTTCCGGTTATTCCGGCACAATGCAGCGATGGCACTATCACCTTGAAAGGTGACAGAGGCAGTATCCCACAAAGCTTTTAGAAAGATTCTAAAAGCGCTTGATGGTTTAAGAAGGTTCGACTTTCCCAGGGGCTGAGTCGGACGTGAACCCGGTTTCCTCGCGCCTTGGCTGGTCAGCGACCCCATAGATTTTAACACAGAAAGGAATTTTAACACATAAAGCAAGTTAAGGCGCAAGAGTTAGGCTCATCCTAGAAGAACGAGATTTTCTAGCGTCATGTTTTTGAGAAAACACTATACCATCGAATCAAGGGGAAAATGCATTTCCGTTGAATAAAATCCAGGTTAAGCTAGAGAAGACGGGGACGGGTAAGCCAAAGCAAAAGCATCGGTAGTCGCGGTTGATGTGGCGAGCGACCCGTTCTCCTCAAGGGCAATACCTGTCGATTATCTCCTAACTCCATGCTGCGAATCATTACACAGCGGGCTGAGGCACAAGCTGAACTCCGGCGCATCTGCGATCGCACCCACGACGACCAAGTTCTCCATAAAGAGGCAACGGTTCGGGAAGTGCTCCAAGCGGTCAAACGCCAAGGCGATCGCTCACTCTTGCATTATACGGCTGAGTTCGACGGGCAATCCTTAAAGCCCGAAGACCTGCGCGTGAGCGGATCCGAATTGGATGCCGCCTATCAGCAGGTGTCAAAAGAACTCTTAGACGCCATTTGTTTGGCAAAGCAGAACATTGAAGCGTTCCATCGTCAGCGCGTCCCCAAATCTTGGGTTCAATTTGGGGAAGATGAGGTGGTACTGGGTAAACGTTATACCCCCGTTGATCGAGCGGGGCTTTACGTTCCGGGGGGGCGGGCCGCCTACCCCAGTACCGTGCTGATGAATGCAATTCCGGCTCAGGTGGCTGGGGTCCCCCGGATTGTAATTTGTACCCCTCCGGGACCGGAAAAAACAGTGAACCCAGCGGTCCTGGTGGCGGCCCAGGAAGCAGGCATTCAAGAAATTTATCGGGTGGGGGGCGCTCAGGCGATCGCTGCCTTAGCCTACGGTACGGAAACTATCCCTAAAGTGGATGTAATTACCGGCCCGGGTAATATCTACGTTACTCTGGCGAAAAAGCAGGTCTTCGGCACTGTGGGGATTGACTCCTTAGCTGGTCCCTCAGAAGTCCTGATTATTGCCGATTCTCACGGCAATCCGGCTCATATCGCCACGGATTTGCTGGCACAAGCTGAACATGACCCCCTCGCCGCCGCCATTCTAATTACCACCGATGCTCAGATCGCTCGCAAGGTCGTTGCTGAAGTCGAAGAGCAACTGATTGATCACCCACGCCGGACCCTCACCGAAAAGGCGATCGCTCATTACGGTGTCGTGATTGTGGTTGATTCCCTGCAAATTGCCGCCGAACTCTCCAATGAATTTGCCCCAGAACACCTAGAACTCGAAGTCAGCGACCCTTGGGATTTACTGGAGTCGATTCGTCATGCTGGTGCCATCTTCCTCGGGAACTCCACCCCTGAAGCTGTCGGCGATTACCTCGCAGGCCCTAACCATACCCTTCCCACTTCGGGATCGGCTCGTTATGCCTCGGCTTTAGGGGTGGAAACCTTTATGAAACACTCCAGTTTGATTCAATATTCTCCCAAGGCTCTGCAAAAGGTCGCCGGTGCAATTGATGTACTCACCAAAGCCGAAGGTTTACCTTCTCATGGGGATTCGGTCCGAAAACGCATCCAAGATGGCCCCTAGCTCTTGTTGCCGATGGCTTTCACCCCAACTCCCGGGGCGATCGCCCCGGGACAAAGAGGGCTATTGACTCTACATCCTCTCAATCCATTCGATAATTTTCTGCCGACCGGTGACAGGTCGGCTTCTGTGTGGAATGAACCCGTTACACTCCATGCGATCGGCCTCTTGTTCCACTTCTACCCGAACCTTCCTCAGATGACCTGGGCTATTTAAAAACCATTCCAATTGTTTCTCCCTCAGCATTCCCCCTATAATGCCGCTAAACTGAGCGTTGAGACGATTTTCTCGGCTGAAATCTTTTTTCCCGTAAGATTGAAGCCGGTTGCTTCAACTTGAAGGTTGCCCATAGCGAATTAGGAGAGCGGCATTGTGATTAGCACCATTCTTGTAGCACTTGATGGTTCCGATTTATCAGAGCAAGTCATTGCGACCTTGCATAACTTGAAGCTTGAAACCATGACTCAAGTCATTCTGGCTAATGTCATGTCCCAGCCCACATCGGATTTGGACGTTCTAGCGGATAGACCCCAAGTCGAGACCGAAGATATCCCCTATCGGGCGATTGAAAAAAAACTGCAATCCTATCAAGAACAAATTCCTTGTAAAACGGAACTCGAAATTGTCACCGGAGATCCTGCCGAAGAAATTGTGCGTCTGGCTAATATTTATCAGGCTGATTTAATTTTAATTGGCAGCCGAGGCTTAACTGGAATGAAGCGAATTTTACAGGGTTCCGTGAGTTCACAAGTGGTAACGGATGCCTCTTGTTCTGTTTTAGTTGTTAAGCCAGTCTTACCCGCTCCCGAAAAATAAGAGACCGGATTTCTTGCCCAGAAACCCGGTTTCTGGGAGGAATGAAACGAGTATGTAGGGATTTGCACAAAAAAAGTTCTGCATGAGAGGTTTCGCAGAACTGGAACAGCCGATTGGCTTTGTTAACGGGGAAAAGGGAGTTTTTGGATAGAAGATTTTATTTTTTCGCGTTCCCTGACGAGGAAACCGTCTGAGTTTGAGCCACAAACTCTCTGAGCCGCAATAAATTCATGGTATGGCTTAAATTCAGCGGGAGTAAAGAGACCCCCTCTAGGCGGGACTGTACCCACCCATCCCCCCAATACCATTCGTGAAATCCATCAATGCCGCCACTCAATAATAGTCGTAGACAATTGGGGTCAGCACGTTCTACGAAATGGCGAATCGTCAAGGGACCGAGAGAAATGGTAAAGGTTAACCCGGAATGCAACTGTTCCGGCAGGGGTGTAGAGAAGCGTTGGGTCCATAACCATTGCTGGAGGCGATCGCGCCGTAGGAGACTATCGCGAATCACGGTTTCTGGTGCGTCCACTTCGATTCTTAGATGAGCTTGTTGAAAACTGCCTAACATAGTTGAGGTTAAGTGCCTGTGGTGGTTTTCCCTTTCAGTATGGCAGACCAGGCGAGGGGAGGATGGGGGAGATAGGGAGATGGGGAGGATGGAGGAGATAGGGGAGATGAGTAAGTAAGGGAGATGAGGATGCAGCAGAGATGAGTAAGTAGGGGAGATGAGGATGCAGCAGAGATGAGTAAGTTGCCTTATCTCCCCCATCCTCCCCATCTCCCCTATCTCCCTTTTAGAATAAAGTTGAGATGACTTGTTAAGAATTGTAAGGTTTTGGCATGGTAGATCAACTGATTAGAGCAACAGCAGCAGATGGAGGGATTAGAGCAGTTGGGGTGATTACCACGCGGTTGACGGAAGAGGCGCGTCAGCGGCATGGTCTCTCTTATGTGGCAACGGCGGCCCTAGGACGGACTCTATCCTCGGGATTACTCCTGGCCTCTAGTATGAAGCGACCCGGATCTCGGGTGAATATTCGGATTAAAGGCAATGGACCTCTAGGCGGCATTTTAGTGGATGCGGGATTAGATGGAACTGTGCGGGGGTATGTGGATAATCCTGAGATTGAATTGCCGCCGAATGCTCTGGGGAAATTAGATGTGGGGGGGGCCGTCGGGAAGGATGGATATCTCTACATTGTCCGAGATGTGGGATATGGTTACCCCTATTCCAGTACGGTGGAACTGGTTTCGGGTGAAATCGGCGATGATATTGCTAATTATCTGGTGACTTCAGAGCAGACGCCTTCGGCTCTGGTTGTCGGGGTCTTTGTAGAGGCGGCAGGGGTTCAAGCGTCCGGGGGAATTTTGTTGCAGGTGATGCCGAAAGCAGCAACGGATGAGGAACTCGTGGCGCTGTTGGAATCCCGGGTTGCCAGTTTGTCGGGATTTACACCGTTGTTACAAGCGGGTAAATCCCTGCCGGATATTTTCGAGCAATTGCTGGGAGATATGGGGCTGAATATTTTACCGGAGAGACAACTCGTTCGCTTTCACTGCGGATGCTCTCATCAACGGATGTTAGGGGCGTTGAAGTTGCTTGGGGAAGACGAACTGCTAGACATGATCGAGAAAGATGATGGTGCCGAGGCGGTTTGTCACTTCTGTGGGGAAGTTTACACGGCGAGTCGCGATCAACTAACGGAACTGATCGGGTCCTTGCAAGCGGAGTCGTAAACGGGGCGATCGCCTAACTGTTACTGGACCCCCGTCCAGAAAACGGATGCTGAGTATCGGGGTCCAGTAACGGTTTAAACCGGGGTTTTTGTCGAAATTGGCTGCTAATTGGTACAAATATTGGACAAGATCTGGGTTTCTAACCTTGAGGGAGTGGAGTCCTAGGGGGAAGTTTTTTGTAAAGTGGGGATCGCAACTGAAAAGAACATGAGAAGATAAGAAGCGATCCATTAATCGGTTTGACCATTCAACGGGAAAATAGATGATTTTTCCTTGTTGGAGGCACTAACTCTCCAAACCTGGAATAAGCTGTTTTCCAGGATTTGATCTACTGCATTAAGGTATCTGGGTGCTGAGACTCTAAAGATTGTCAAGGACAAGTCAGGATAGACAAAACCGGAAAGGCGGGGGGTGCAGATGTAGATCCGCCTAGAAAGAAGCGGTAGATCAGCGAACGGCGTTGCCAAAAAAGCTCTAGCACTCTCAATCTAAACAATTCTTGGTGCTAGATTGAGGAAAATATAACCGGCTTTTATCAAACCTAATACCTAGGTTTTGGAACTGTGGCCGAATCGTAAAACCTGTCTTTCTAAAACAGCCAAGCAAGACTGACGCAAGAGTGTTTTCGGGTGGGCTATGACTAAAGATCGCAAATTTCCAGAGCAGTGGCCTAACGCCCAGCCGCCGGAGTCCGGAGAAACGGACCCCTCGGCCAGAATGCCTGCATCGTCCCTGTCTGGGTTACGCAGGAGTGCTGCTGGGACAGGTTCACCGCAGGGTTCTTATCTGCACCTGCCGCCTTCAACCTCGGATATATCTTCCAGAAAAGAAGTGACCGATCGCACAGGGTCTCGGAAGCAGAAACGCTTCGGACAGAGTATGAGGGCTGCGCAAGATACCAGCCAACGCTATCGAGACGGTGGGTCCTTTGATCGCAGTTTGGATGGGTGGCGCAAATGGCTAACTAACTGGCAACTCTGGGCGCTAATCACGTTTCTGTTGACAGGAGGATTGGGGGTGAGCTCTCTGATGATGTTATTGCGCATTCCAGCACTGACGAATTGTCAAGAGAGTGCCTGGACTTCGGGTTCGGAACATTTGTACTGTGCAGAACAAGCAGCCAGCGAGCAAACGGTAGATGGGTTGTTGCGAGCGATCGCTGAGGTGCATCAACTTCCTGAAGACCACCCCTTACGTCCCGAAATCAATCGTAAGATTGAAAAATGGGCAGGACAGCTACTAGATTTGGCTGAGAAAATTTTTAATGAAGGCAAGCTGACTGAAGCCATTTCTTCCGCCCGTCAGATTCCCCGCAATACAACGGCTGCCGGGTTAGTCCAAGAACGGATTACTCGCTGGCAGTCTATCTGGAATGAGGCGGAAAAACTCTATAAAAATGCTGAATTAGAGTTGGAGAAAGAAAATTGGAACCAAGCTCTGGGCTATATGCGACAACTGCTTTCCGTGGAAAATACTTATTGGGAAACGGTGCGCTACGATAGCCTGAGTGAATTGATCGGGGTGACTCAGCAAGAAGGTCAAACTTTGAACAAAGCCCGCAGTTTAGCGGAAAAAGGAGAACTCAAAAATATCACCGAAGCGATCGCTTTGGTGGAAAAAATTGAACCGAAGAGTAAGTTATATAAAAAATCTCGGTCTTTAGCCACTGACTTTGCCAAGCAAATACTGGCATTAGCCCGCAAGAATAGTGATGACAAAAAGTGGGAAGATGCCATCTATATTGCCCGCCAAGTTCCTAATAACAGTTCGGTGAAAAAAGAGGCGGAGGATTTCATTGAACTCACGCGGGCTAGATCTATTGCAACTCGGGTCACGGTTCGTTCTTTGGAAGATGCGATCGCTAGAGCCCAAGTAATTGGCCCCGATCGCCCCTTGCACTTGGAAGCCAAACGGTTAATCTCGCAATGGCAGGATAGCATCAAAGATGTGGCTTACCTAGAACAAGCTCGAAATATCGCGATGTCTGGGAATGTTAACAATTTACGCTCGGCGATCGCCCAAGCTCAATTGGTGAGTCGCACCAATCTGGTCTGGGATCGAGCCCAGGAGGAAATTAACCAATGGCAAAGTCAGATTGAGGAGACGGAAGACCGCCCCTATCTGCGACAAGCTGAACAACTTGCCAGCTACCGCGATCGCGCTTCTTTGCAAGCGGCAATTGATACAGCCAGAAATGTTGGTTCAGGGCGAGCCTTGTATGGTGAGGCCCAAGACAAAATTGAGCAATGGAGTCAGGACATTGAACGACTCGAAGACCAACCCATCTTAGACCGCGCCTGGAATTTAGCGCAATGGGGAAATGTGAATGGGGCGATCGCCACGGCGCAAGCCATTCGTCCGGGTCGGTTGCTTTATACTGAGGCCCAGTCAGCGATTCAAACCTGGCAGCAGGAAGGTCGCGATCGCCAACTCCTAGACCGCGCCTATAAGCTTGGAGATGTATCTCAAAGTCCGGAACAGTTGATGCAGGCAATGGATTTGGCGAATCAAGTCTCTTCTAAGTCGAATTTACGTTTTAGCGCCGATGCCGCGATTCAAGACTGGAGTCAACAAATTTTGGCCCTAGCCCAACAACGCTCTCTGGAGAATCTTCCCCAGGCGATCGAACTAGCTCGCCTGATTCCATCTTATTCCAATCTGTATAACCAGGCACGGCGAGAAGTGGAAGCATGGGAAACCATTCTGAACCCGCCTCCGGTGCAAGTTCAAGAAGTAAGTCCCGGAGTCAGCAACCCCAGTCCCAGCACTTCCTCTTTCCCCCAAGACAGGTCTACCGACTCGGTACCTCCTCCTTCGGGATCCGCCCCTAATTCTCCTGAGTTCGTGACCCCTTCTGCACCGACGATGCCCCTCGATCCGATTGAGGGAGTGGGGAGAGATTCTCAGAATCCGCCCCTAAACGAACGAATAGAGTAATTCATCCATGAGGCTAGAGCCAATAGAGGTCCTATTCCCCGGTATTTAGGGAATAGGACCTCTATTGGCAGTTTTTGGACAAACTGCGGGTTTTTTCAGACTTTTAATACGGAATTCGGTTGATAAATGTCTATAAAAACCCACAGCGTCCAGCCCAGGAGGCATACGGACAAAGCCAGCTATAGCCCGCTATCAAAAAACGACTTTGCTCAACCAAATTCCATATCATCCGCACTTAATCGCTCTTTTGACCCTGAAGAGATAGCTGTACCTTCGCCAGATTTTAAAATTCTTAACAATAAAATTGAAAATAAAAGCCCTAAATTCGGGTATAATTCTAAGAATAACAAACAGCAAATTAACGGTTAAAACTTCTCTTCAAAATCATGATGCCGCCGGTTGAATGAGTTAGAAAACCTGCGAATTTTGCAAGATAAAAAATAAGGGTACTTCCGGAGGGGATACAGGGAGAGAAATCTAGTCCAGCTTAGGGAGATGTCGTTCATGTTGCAGCCGTGGGATAAGAACGCCCAGGGGCTTTTCCACCGGAGACTGAGCCTTGGTTGTCAGCAGGAATGAAACCCGGGCGGCGAGAGAAGAACAGGGTGGAGGGGAAGCCGGGACAGCCTAATTGAGCAAGGGTCGCGAAGAGAGTCGTCTTTCAGGGAATCTCAGGGCAACGCCGACTACAGCTTACCGGGCGATCGCGATCGGGTTCCAGATAGAGTGCACTCAGCCTAAATCTCTCGCCATTTTCAGGCACAACCGCTACCCTAGAATAATAAAGCACCGCTTTAGACCCTTCTTGCCCATCGACCTCGATCAGTCTTGCGCGGCGCTGTTGGTGCTTTTTTCAACCTGAGATAGGGGAGTTCATGTTAGCCAAAATAACAGTTTATGCACAATCGTCCTAAGTACCATTCTAATCGGAAACCTTTCCCCCTGTGAATGTAGTCGCCACTCAACATACACCCTAAATAGTAATGCATCGTCTGATGAGAAAATTCGCATCCGAAAGGAATTTCCTAAAACGGTTCTTCCTGAAAATTAGCCAGAGTCTCAAGACATTGGTTGCGCTGTTCTTCCTGTCAAATGGGACGCAAAAAATGTCAAAAGCCAAGCGGTTATTGATTTTGTTTTTGGCATTTTTCATCTTGCCCGTAACCTTGGGACTATTTTCGGGTCAGGCTAATAGCCAAATGCCGGAACCGAGATATTACAGCCAAAATATACCCATCCCCGTACCCAATGAGTGGGGAGATGAAGACAGTAATAACACAGACAGTGATAACAGCGAGGAGAGTGAGGTAGACGAAAACGGGGATGCCCTGCAACCCTTTGATGAAGTGGTAAAAGATGCTGAAAAACTCCCCGGACTTTTCACCCTTTACCACAATAAGAAAACGGGCAAAGCTTACCTAGAGATTCAGCCCGAACAACTGGACACTAACTTCTTATGCGTGATGACGTTAGCATCCGGCATTGGAGAAGGGGGATTGTTCCGGGGAATGCCTCTGGAGGATTTTCTCTTTTTCTTTAAGCGGGTGAATAAAAACATCCATTTTGGGGTGAGGAATGTTTATTTCCGCGCAAGTGCGGGAGATCCCATTGAGCGATCGCTTAACCGATCCTTTAGTGATTCTGTTCTGGCTTCTCTACCCATTGAAAGCATTCATCCCGACCGGGAAAGCCTGCTGATTGACCTCAATAAACTCCTGATTGAGCGCCAGGATATTAGTGGTTTAACCTCAATTTTACCCTGGTTATTAGGAAGTGCCTATGTTCGAGATACCGATAAATCTTATTTTGGGCGAATTCAAACTTTCCCCGCTAATGTAGAAATTGAGTCCGTTTATGGGTTCACGGGTGGGGATGATTTATTCGCCAATGTTGAGAGTTTGCCTGATAGTCGGGGGTTTTCTCTCAACGTGAATTATAGCTTCTCTGCACTGCCGGTTAATAATGGCTTTCGCCCTCGATTAGCCGATAACCGAGTGGGTTATTTTATCACCGCCTATCAAGATTTATCCGACACGCGCAGTAAAGAACCTTTCCAGCGTTATATTAACCGCTGGAATTTGGAAAAAGAAAACCCCGATGCGCCGCTTTCTCCTCCAAAACAGCCCATTGTTTTCTGGATTGAAAACAACGTTCCGGTAGAATATCGAGATGCCCTACGCGAAGGTATTGAAGTCTGGAATAAGGCATTTGAGAAAGCAGGATTTATTAATGCGATCGAAGCCCGACAGATGCCCGATAATGCAGTTTGGGATCCGTCAGATGTGCGCTACAATACGATTCGTTGGTCCAGTTCTTTTGAATCCTGGTTTGCCGGAGTCGGTCCCTCTCGGGTCAATCCTCTCACTGGAGAAATATTAGATGCGGATATTCTTATTGATGGGAATATTGTGCGCAGTATCAAAAATGAATATCGTACCCTGGTTCAACAAGAACCCAATGCTTCAGAGATGACCTTTTTGGGCAAAATGTTACAGGGGACTCCCTGCTTTCCGGGGATGAGTGGCAACTCCGGCATGGGTAAGACAGACGCGATGACGGGAAATTCTAGTGCCCCGGTACAGCAACCGCCCCAGGTGCATAGCTTCGTCCGCAAGATGATGGAAAGATATGACCTCTGCTATGGCATGGAAGCACCCCAACAGTTGGCGATCGGGGCAATGGGTTTGTCTATGCTGCATAATGCCTTTCCCAGTGGGGAGGAAATGACACAATATATCAATCAGTATCTAACCTTCCTCACAGCCCACGAAGTCGGTCATACTTTGGGACTGCGCCACAACTTCCACGGTAGTACCATGTTATCACCGGAGGAGTTGCATAATACAGCACTGACTCGCACAGAAGGTATGGTTGCCTCGGTGATGGACTATGTACCTGTGAACTTGGCACCCAGCGACCAGAAACAGGGTGACTTTTTCCCCATGTTAGTCGGTCCTTATGATGAATGGGCGATCGAATACGGGTATAAACCTATGCCTGAGATGCTGCCTCAACAAGAACAACGGGAACTGGAACGAATTGCCGCTGAAAGTAGCAATAACCCTGATTTAGCGTATGCCCCCGATGAGGATTCGATGGATATTCTCAACCCAGCGGCGAATATGTTTGATCTCAGTGGAGATATGTTGCAATACTCCGAGTGGCAGTTGGAAAATGCCCTGGAAATGTGGGAACGCCTGGATACACGCTATCCCGTCAGCGGCGAAAGTTTCACCGAAGTCCGGCGGATGTTTGATACCGTGTTTTCTTATTATTTCCGACAGGCCATGAATGCCACCCTTTATATTGGGGGTCAATGGTTTAATCGGAATCATTCTGATGGCAATGGACGCTTACCTTTTGAACCTGTCTCTGTGGAGAAACAGCGTCAGAGTTTAGCATTGCTGCAAAAGTACATTTTCGATGAAACGGCATTACAATTTCCGCCCCAACTTCTGAATAAATTAGCCCCCGATCGCTGGTATCATTGGGGTGCAGTTCCTGTGGTTTATCCCCTGGATTATCCGATTCATCAACGGATTAATTTACTGCAACGGGTCGTTTTACGCGAGTTGTTTTCCTATCCAAGGCTGATCCGCTTACAGGATTTAGAATTAAAAACGGCACCGGGTCAAGCCTTGACCATGCAGGAATTATTTGACACCCTAGAAGGGGGTATTTGGACGGAGGTCGTTAATCGCCCCGATGACCTAAAAGTGATTTCTAGTGTCCGTCGGAGTCTCCAACGAGAACATCTGGGGATGTTAATTGCAATGGTTTTGAGGAGTTCCAATGTTCCTGATGAAGCCCGAACCCTGGCCCGCTATAACTTAAGGCAACTTCGAGAAGAAGTAGACAATACCCTAAAACGGCGAGGACGACATCTGGATACTGCTAGTAAAGCCCACCTAGAGGAAACCCGCGATCGCATTGATAAAACCCTAGAGGCGCAGTTCCAGTCGGGTTGAGATTGAGGAGATGGGGAGGACCGCCATCCAGATGGGGAGGATGGGGGAGATTTTGACTGAAATTGCTTCTTCCTATTGGGAGTAACGACTTCAGTCATTCCCCCCTTCCCCAAGAGAGACAATGCAGTACAATTCTCTAAAAGCATCTGGAATTCCAGTGCTTTTTGTGAATTCTCCGTTGTCCAACTCCTCCTGACCCTTTCTTCTAACAGACTGGCACATGACATTTATCTCGATTGTCTACGCCCTCTTTCTCCTAAGCATCCTGGGTATCTACTGGACCGTTAACAAACAGCGATCGCGCCTGTGGATTATCTTAATCGCCAGCTTAGTCTTCTACACCTCCCTCCAGGTGGAGTACATTCCCCTCTTGCTGGCAGGGACTTGGATTAACTACCGCATTGGACGGGCGATCTCCAAAACCTCCGAACGTCAACCCAACCCCCAAACTTGGCAACTGGTTACCGATGACTGGCAAACCCAATTTGCCGCCTGGGAACGCCGCCGCCTCATTGGATTATGGGGCGGTATCCTCTTCAACATTCTGCTACTCGCCGGGTTCAAATACATTCCCTTTATTTTCAACACCCTAGGGACCTGGTTTGACTTACCCGCTGCCCAGGAAACCGCCAGTTGGTTTCAACAGAACATTCTCCCCCCATTGGGACTGAGTTTCTTCGTCTTTGAATGTATCGCCTACCTCATTGACGTTTATCGCGGTTCACCCGCCTCCGCCCAATTTCTGCGCTTTGCCTCCTATAAACTATTCTTTCCGAAACTCATCTCCGGACCCATCACCCGGTATCATCACTTCCAACGGCAACTCAAAACCCTGATTTTTCCTTCCTCCCATGACTGGGTAGAGGGACTCTGGTTGATTGCCTGTGGCGCATTCAAAAAAGGCATCGTTGCCGATCGCCTGGGAATCTTCGTCACCCTCAGCTTTGACAACGTTCAACGCGCCGGTAGCGGTGACCTTTGGCTTGCTACCATAGCCTATGGCTTACAACTCTTTCTCGATTTTAGCGGTTATGTTGATATCGCCCGAGGTAGCGCCATCCTTCTCGGATTCAACCTCCCCAAAAACTTCAACTTCCCCTACTTCAGTACCAGCATTGCCGACTTTTGGCGACGCTGGCACATCACCTTGGGAGATTGGTTAAGAAACTACCTGTATTTCCCCCTAGGCGGGTCCCGAGTCGGATTAGCCCGTACCTGCCTGAACTTAATCCTCGTCATGTTAATCGCTGGAATTTGGCATGGTGCCGCCTGGGGATTTATCCTCTGGGGTGGAGTTCACGGCATTGCCTTAGCCCTACATCGCCTCACAGATATCCTCTCCAAACGAGTTGAAGGGTTAAAACTCTGGTGGAAAAGCATCCCAGGGATTCTACTCGGTTGGTTTCTCACTCAAACCCTCGTGTTTTTAGCCTGGATTCCCTTCCGCCTGCCCAACCTCAAAGAAGCAGGATGGGTGATGCAGCACTTCTGGGGACATACCGGGGATATCCAATTCACCGAGAAAGTCTATTTAGAAACTCTCGGGTTGCAGCGCATTGAAGTCACCTTATTGTTAGTTTTAATTTGGCTCATTATGACCCTAAGTTACGCTCTGAATCGGGGCTTAAAACTACAGCTAAACTGGCCGATTAAAATTGCTTTAGTTCCGCTTTGTTTATATGCCGTCTGGATTTTTGCACCAGAAGGCGGCTTACCCTATATCTACTTCGATTTTTAATAAGTCCTTTACCTGTAAGGGCTTACCTTTATTCACAAAGCCTTTGCAGGCGGGCTAATTCACAATAAAAGAGGTTAAAAGCTGGATTTCTTAGGGTTATATTAAACCTCACGACTAGGGGCATTTCTGGATGGGTGGCAATCACAAATAAAGTCGTGAGGTTGTTTTATATAATAGGCTTTAAATAAAACGTGGGTAACTACAAAAATAAATTTAATATCAGGGCTATTTTGAACTAGAATAGAGGCTAAAGGAGTGAATTTGATAGTGTTCAATGGCCCATTTTACCCGAAGCATTTTTACCCAAATAGTTTGACCTTGACGAAACATTAATGCATAGAAAAATCGGGGATTGCCGGGTTGATTTCCGGGAACGACTCGATGGGCGATCGCCTAACGGCCCTCAAGTAAAGGTTATTGAGGGTTCAGAAAAAACAAAGCGTTAGCTATAATGAACTTCAGCAACCCTTTTCACCCCTTTCTGAGTCCTAACCCTGAACGTCATTTAATGCCCTTTGAGGAACGACTGTCATGCAACTAGAGATGCAACCTGAACAAATAGAGAGTAATTCATCGAACGATCGCCTCAAGTGGGAAGTGAATCGCCGCCGAAATTTTGCTATTATTTCTCACCCTGACGCCGGTAAAACAACCCTCACTGAAAAACTTTTGCTGTATGGAGGGGCAATCCAAGAAGCAGGGGCCGTTAAAGCAAAACGAGCTCAACGGAGTGCGACCTCAGATTGGATGGCAATGGAACAACAGCGGGGTATTTCGATTACCTCCACGGTGCTACAATTTGAGTATCAAAAACACTTGCTGAATCTGTTGGATACCCCGGGACACCAAGATTTTAGTGAGGATACTTATCGGACTTTGGCAGCGGCAGATAATGCAGTGATGCTGATTGATGCTGCCAAAGGGTTAGAGACTCAAACTCGCAAATTGTTTGAAGTCTGCCGAATGCGGCAACTCCCGATTTTTACCTTCATTAATAAACTCGATCGCCCGAGTTTATCGCCCCTGGAGTTGATTGATGAAATTGAACAGGAATTAGGATTAAGCACCTATGTGGTAAACTGGCCGATCGGGACGGGCGATCGCTTTGGGGGAGTGGTTGATCGCCGTCAACAGAAAGTTCACCTGTTTGAAAAAACTGCCTCTCACGGCAGTAAGAAAGTAACAGATACAATTGTAGCCCTGGATGACCCGCGCTTAAAGTCATTACTGGAAGCGGATTTATATCAACAGCTTCAAGATGATTTAGAACTACTGGATGGAGTGAGTCCGGAACTGGATTTAGAAGCGATTCATCACGGTCAATTGACGCCGGTGTTCTTTGGGAGTGCGATGAATAACTTTGGGGTAGAGTTGTTTTTAGAAGCCTTTTTAGACTATGCGATCGCCCCGGCCCCCCATGAGAGTGACCAGGGAGAAATTGCACCAACCTATCCAGAATTTTCCGGATTTGTGTTCAAATTACAGGCGAATATGGACCCGAAACATCGCGATCGCGTCGCCTTTTTGCGCGTCTGTTCCGGTCAGTTTGAAAAAGACATGGTAGTGACCCATACTCGGACAGGAAAGACGATTCGCCTCTCCCGTCCGCAAAAACTATTTGCCCAAGACCGGGAAACCGTCGAAGTTGCTTATGCCGGAGATGTAGTAGGATTAAATAACCCGGGCAGCTTTGCGATCGGGGACACCGTTTGCATGGGAAAACCGATTCGCTATCCGGAAATTCCCTCTTTCTCTCCCGAACTCTTTGCCTTCCTCAAAAATGCTGACCCGACGAAGTATAAAAACTTCAACAAAGGCGTTTTAGAATTGCAAGAAGAAGGGGCTGTGCAAATTCTCAACTCCATCGATGAAAGTAAGCGGGACCCCATTTTAGCTGCCGTGGGACAACTCCAATTTGAAGTCGTCCAATTCCGATTAAGTAATGAGTATGGCGTAGAAACTCGACTAGAAATCCTCCCCTATTCCGTTGCCCGATGGGTGGTGGGCGGGTGGGAAACCTTGGAAAAAGTCGGTCGTTTGTTTAATACTTTTATTGCCAAAGACCGCTGGAATCGTCCTGTTTTATTGTTTAATAATCAATGGAACTTGGACCAAAATTTGGCCGACCATCCCGAACTGAAAGTTAGCCCGATCGCCCTTCCTCCCTCCTGATTTTTTTGAGGCGAGTTAAAATGGGGGCCGGTGCGTCAAATGCTCAGTCATTACTTGACTTCAGGAAGAATTGGGCTGACGCACCTGTTCTCTACCCTTTTATTTTGTTCGATTCACTCTAATCTCATGACGTACTATATTGCCCCCAGATTCCTCAATAAACTCGCAGTTCATATTACCAAAAACTTCTTGGATTTACCAGGAATTAATGTTCCCCTAATTCTAGGAATTCATGGTCACAAAGGAGAGGGAAAATCTTTTCAGTGTGAATTAGTGTTCAAACGGATGAAAGTCCAGGCACTGCATATTTCCGCTGGAGAATTAGAAAGCCCCGATGCTGGAGACCCCGCCCGATTAATTCGATTTAGATACCGAGAAGCCGCAGATATTATTACGAAACATGGCAAATTAGCCGTGTTAATGATTAATGATATTGATGCGGGCGCCGGACGAGTGGATAGCGGCACTCAATACACCGTCAATACGCAATTAGTCAATGCCACCTTGATGAATATTGCGGATAATCCCACTAATGTTCAGCTTCCTGGTAGCTATGATAGTGAACCCTTACCTCGGGTTCCGATTATTGTCACAGGGAATGATTTTGGAACCCTTTATGCACCCTTGATTCGCGATGGGCGCATGGACAAATTTTACTGGGAACCGACTCAAAAAGACCGCCTAGAAATTGTCAATGGAATTTTTACCCCCGATGGACTGACTAGGCAGCAAATTGAACAACTGGTCGCTCACTTTGAAGGTCAATCGATTGACTTTTTTAGTGCCTTACGAGCAAGTATCTATGATGAGCAAATTCTCTCGTTTATTGAACAGACGGGATTCGATAAACTGGGGGTAAAACTAGCAAATAGTAACGAACAACATCAGTTCCTTAAACCCGATTTTCGCCTAGAACACCTCATCGAAAAAGGGGAGGCAATGGTGCAGGAACAGAAACGGATTCAAGAGTTGCGATTGGTGGCTGCTTATAACCGTTCTTTGGCAGAAAGTAACACCGCACAACGTTATGGGTTTGTGCCGGGACAACCCCCTGCCTCCGGAAATGGTATCCGGCAGGAAAATCCGGGTTTTAACACTCAACCAACTGCCGCCAATGGTTCTCCCTCGGTGCAAGTATCTCGTCCCCAAAATAACCCTCAATCTGCTACGGCTACCTTAGACGCGGATACAGTGCAACACATTCGACAGTTAGTGTCGCAAGGGTATCCCATTGGCATCGAACACGTCGATCGCCGTCGGTTTAGTACGGGGTCCTGGCAAAGTTGCGGATGCATTCAAACGGGGAATGAATCTGAGGCGATCGCCGCTTTAAATTCCTGTTTAGCCAACTATGCTGGGGAATATGTTCGCCTCTTTGGAGTGGATGGAAATAAGCGCCGAGTGATGGAAACGATTATCCAACGTCCGAATTCCTAACAGAATGGATGAGATAGTAACCGGAATTCAAGGGTTAGTCATTGGGTTAAGTTACCTGGGATTAGGACTGGGTTATGTTCCCGGATTTCGGATGAATCGCGCTACCATTGCTTTAATTAGTTCCGCCGTTTTAATTGCCTTGGGAACTTTAAGTTTGAACCAGGCATGGGAGGCGATCGACCCGGGAACCATTGTCTTTTTATTAAGCATGATGGTGATTAATGCATATCTGTCCTATTCCGGGTTTTTTAACCTGGCATTGCTGTACCTATTGCGCTTAACTCGTAGTCCATTTGGATTATTAGTATTACTCACCTTGGGAACGGGTGCATTATCCGCCTTTTTCCTCAATGATACCTTGGCCCTTGTGAGTACCCCCTTAACCTTGCAGTTAGCGCGCAGTTTAGGCTTAAATCCGATTCCCTACCTACTGGCGATCGCTGGTGCCACGAATATCGGGTCTTTAGCAACCCTGAGTGGCAATCCCCAGAATATCCTCGTCGGTTCCTTTTCCGGTATCAGTTATCTCGCTTTTGCCACCGCTTTAACCCCCATTGCGATCGCTGGGATGGGGGTACAAATCGTGGTATTATGGCTATTATATCCCGAAGTGAGGTCTCTCAACCCATCTCCCCCCAATCCCCTACCCCGGTTACGCCTCCATCAACCTTTGCTCATCAAAACCCTAATTGTCACCAGTTTCCTGCTGATTGCATTTGCCGTCGGACTCCCTTTAGCCGAGTCCGCATTTCTCGCTTGCGCCGCCTTATTAATTACCCGACGCATCAAACCCAAACGCGTGTTAATGCAGGTAGACTGGTCTTTATTGGTGATGTTTTCTGGGTTGTTTATTCTCACTCGTTGCGTTCAATCTCTGCAATTATTAGAGGGATTCTCCGCCTGGATTTCTCATCCCGTGGGGTTGTTAACCGTAACCGCTGTACTTTCTAATCTCATTTCCAATGTACCCGCAGTTTTGCTGCTGCAATCGTTAATTAACCCTGATGCAACGGAAAGTTGGTTACTCTTAGCCGCAGGCGCTACTTTAGCGGGTAATCTCACTCTCTTTGGGTCCGTTGCTAACCTGATTATGGTCGAAGCATCAGCGGGTTTGGGATATCGCCTTTCTTTTGGTGAACATCTGCGATTTGGACTTCCTCTAACCTTAATTCTGCTCTTTCTCACATACCTCTGGATTGGATGGCAGTAAATGTCAGAGGATTAAAGAGTAGTTTGAGGAAAAAGTAGTAGGATGCATCAGATATTTAGGTGCTTGTGCGGTTATAACAGCTTGAGTTTCTAACACACCCTACGCAACTTTGAGTCAAAGGTTGTCACTGATTAAACAGTGAAACTTTTGTTATTTAAAACCCCATTGGCAACATCTTCAATGAGTTGGATATGGCGTTTGAGTAAATGCGGCATGGCATACCGTTCGATCGCTGTTTCCCGGGCTTTTTTGCGAATCTCTGCCATGCGAGTTGGATGATTGAAGACTTCATCGACGCGATCGGCGATTTGTTTGGGAGAGAAAAAGTCTACGAGGAGTCCATTTTCTCCATCGGTGATCACTTCTCGGACAGGTTGAGTATCGGACCCTAAGACTAGGCAACCTGTGGAGAGGGATTCAATCATGGACCAAGATAAAACAAAGGGTCGCGTGAGATAAACATGAACGTCTGACGCTTGAATCACTTTTAAATATAATCCATAAGGCAAGGAACCGACAAAGTGAACTCGGGTTAAGTCGAGGGGGACTTTTTTGAGCATATAATCTTTGTAGGTTTCCCCATTGGGGAGGGATTTGCCGTAGCACACGCGATCGGAACCGACGACGACGACATGACAATTAGGGCGGCGTTCCTGGATATAACCTACTGCTTCGATAAATTCAGGAAATCCGCGATAGGGTTCCATGCCTCTCGCTACATAAGTAACGAGTTCATCTACATGGGATAAATCGAGGTTGGGGAGGACTAATTTTGCGCCGGGTTCGGGTTTGAAATATTCGGTATCGACGCCATCATGAACAACAGAGATTTTGCTATGAAATTCCGGGGGAAATTGCGATCGCTGCCAATAAGTGGGAGAAACGCCCCAATCGCAGGAGGCTAAATCAATCAAAATCGGCGCATTTTTGACACGAATTCGCGCCACATCATCGGCATTTAAGGGGTCGTTGGGGTCAAAGTTGGCATCGGACCCGTAGGCATGATAATACCATTCAAAATAGCACATTAAGGGAGTTTCCGGATAGATATCCTTGGTAAAGGTCGTCGGACCCCAACCGGAATGCCCATAAATTACATCGGGGACAAATCCTTGGGTTTTGAGTTGTTCCGCCATGCGATAAACCGCTTGTCCATAAATCACGGCACTTTCTAGGGGACGAACATAATGGTGAGTGCCTGGATGCGGGTCGCGACTGGGAGAAAACAAGGCTTTTTTGACTCCGGGAATTACCCACTCTGGGCGTTCATTTTTGGTGCCAAACACAACTTGATTGTTAGGATTGCTGCCTAACACGGTGGCTAAATGACGAAATTGGGCCGGAAAGTTAGGATGCAGAAACAGAATTCTCATGCGCTATAATGGCAACCAGTAAAGTAAACAATAAGTAAGCAAAAATTAAGATTAGGAACAAAAAGTTAACCCCCCTTTTGTTCCTAATCTTAACAGGGAAAGCGTTAAACGATAGGGGCTTTGCAGACCCAAACACAATCCCGGGGAACCGACTGAGTGTCTTTGACTAAAATTTCATAGTTGAGATGGGTGAGAAATTTTTCCATAATGTGATCGCTCATCACGGAAAAGGCTGAACCATGCCGTTCTCCTCGTAAATTGAGATGCCATTCGCTCAAAAATTTTTGCCAACCCAATTCGCTGAGAATGTTTGTATGGTGGAAGATACAGAGGCGATCGCCTCGCAGCAAGGCGGGAATTTGAGTCAAATAATTGAAAATATCGCGAGGCTCTAAATGTACCATCGTATCGTAACAGAAGCAGACATCAACAGAATGGGCTTCGATCGCACTGAGGGTCAGTCCATCGAGTTTGAGATACTTAACGCGATCGTCCCCGAGGCGCGATCGCGTGGCCTCTAGCATCTTACTAGAAATGTCTGCACAAATTAGGTTTTTACAGTGTTTGAGCAATAATGCGCCGGTTTTGCCACCCCCTACACCAATTTCTAAAACCCGATGTTCCTGCCCGATATAAGGCTGAATGAAGCGCTGTTCAATGAGGGTTTCATATTCGGCGAGGCTAGTAGCAGCGCCTGCCCCTTTTCCAATCCATTCATCACCAATGCGATCGAGTTCAGGATGCAACTCTTGCCAAACCTCGGCGTAAGCATCCCAGGTCCCTTCATAGTCAATGCCATGATTGGTCTTTTCCATTGCGATGTTCTACACCTCCGAATTAGACAACATTAAAGCGAACTTTGATGACCGATCCTCCACCCCTCTTTTGTAGTAGGATAACTCTTCTCTTACATTTTTTTACCACATTATGGGCATTTAATCCCAAGAAAAATTGAGAGAAAATTTATCCAAAAGATGCTGGTTGTGCGGCTGAAAATATTCATTCAAGGTAGATTTGAGTCCATCCGGCAGGGTGGCATACTCTCCCGCATTATGCTTGGGATAGTCAGCAATTTCCATCGGGGGTAACCCTAAAAATGCCAAGGTTTCAGCGAGAGTAGCCCGAGGATTGGCATAAAAGGCTTCACTTGAAAGGATTAAGAACTGCTCTTTGGGGAAAAGTTCCATCCAATGTTTGAGTTGATTGACATAAATTCCCCGGGATAAATAGGTGTAATGTTGATGATTGTAACTATAATAGTTGGGGTCAGCCCACATTTTTTCTACTTCCACAGCAAGTCTTGCTGGTTCTTGGGCGATCGCCTCAGCAAAAGAAAGCCTCTCAAAGCCCAAGCGTACTGCATGATTATAATGAGACCAGGCTCTTTCTACAGGATGTCTCAGCAACACAATCAGCTTAACTTGGGGAAATAATGCCTTCACTCGATGGGGAACCAAGGGATGAAATAAATAATAAGGACTCGCTTCTCCCGTTAGCATCCCTGGTTGCAATTCTCGGGTCGGAAATTGTTGACGATACCAGTCAATTCCGTGATGAAAATTGAAGTCAAAAAAATGAACTTCTTTTTGAGCCGCCGGAAGAATTTGAGGATGTTGAGTTAAGTAACGATAGAGAGAAGTTGTCCCTCCTTTTTGGGTTCCGATAATCAAAAAATCTGGCATAATTGAGTTGAGGTGCGATCGCCTACATTGTTTAAGGACTACAATAGGGGTACAGTAGGGTTAGAAAATTAGTGGTTCACTCAATTGTTGCTATTTCCTACTAAATCTGGGCTAAAACCCGGGTTTTTGGTCAGTGATCTCTAAAACTGTCCCAATAGTTTAGGGCGTCAGTAGAGTAGAGGAAATGCTCTCCCACTCCTATACAGCGGAGGGCGGGGGAATAGTGTTAGAATTAGTAGAATCAATTACAACGGTTTCTTAGCAATCAAATAATTGCAAGAGGCTAACTCTTCATTGGTTTTGGAATGAAGACAGGTCACAAAATCTTGGTCCAAATAGCTGTTTGGGTGAGCTAACAAATCCCCAATTTTCATCTCTTTAAACGATTCCGCAACGGGTTGAGGTAACCCCTGGAGATAAGAATTAAGAAACCACGTTAATGCCGCGATGGGTAATCCCGGCAGTTGTACGGTGCAATTTAGGTCTTCTAATTCGCTAAATAAATTTTTCAGACCACTGCTGGTCATATTATAGTAATGATCGGGATAGCCATGAAAAGGCTGGAGAAAAGGAACGACTGCATAAAGAGTTCCCCCGGGTTTAAGAACGCGCGTAATTTCTTGGGCGCATTCAAAGGGGGTTTTAACGTGTTCTAACACCGCCAGGGAAAAGACTGCATCAAATGAATTGGATTTAAACGGGAGTTTTTCTCCAATGCTGATGACATCGGTGGTAGGATAATCTACAATATCTAAATTAACGATATTAGGATAATAGCGATTTCTCAATCCGCAGCCATTATCTAAAATCAATCCATTGGCAAGCTGTTCGATTAATTCGAGGCTAATTGGGTCATAATCATTGGCAGAAATAGAAGCAGTTGCGGTAACCTTGCCATATTCAATCAGTTGGCGATTCAAAAAGTTATAGTGGGTAGAATTGAGTTGAAATTCTGAACCACAGTCCGGACAAGAAAGAACAGCCTCTTGTTCTTGTAGGCGATCGCTGCTACAAACGGGACATTGTAAAATCGGTCGAATTTTTTCCAGCTTTGCTTCTTTTTGCTGCAAAAAATCCCCACATAACTCTCCAGATACCGATAACTCTATCGGAAACTGATAGAGTTGTTCATCCATTTTAAACTGAATAAACCAAGCGCTTCCCAGGGGCAGTTGACTTGTTAAAAGAAACCGCTGAAATCCGATGGCGGTACGATTGGGATAGGCGGATTCCACATCCGGGCGATCAACCAGTATTAGCGGGTAAACCTGATTGTTTTCATTACAAAGAATCACCTCTTCAATCTGACTCGATTCATTCCCAACAATCCACCCCCGGACAATCACAAAAGGTGCTGACACGGATTCTTGACTCTGAGGAGAATCAATGCAGTATAAAAAAGGCTTAGAGGGCGTGGTAATCTCAGGGGTGGGCCAATTTTTTTTACCCACAAAGGCTTTTGCAAAAGACTTAAACTTTGAGGCATTAAACATTTTCATCGGTGAAGTTACATCCTGATGCTCATAGGTTCCCTAACTCAAACTTAACTGGATTAGATTAAATCCAGATGCTATAGTCTTCGCGATCGCGAGTTAAATTTGGACTATAGCACGGATCGTGATGAATGATAGATTTCCAGCGATTCCGCATATAGTCAATCTCTTTAGAAAACCGTGCAATTTTTTCGGGTGTATCCTCAAATCCCCGACTTTTTGACTCATAATGATACAGAACCACATGAGGTAAATAGAGATTGCGATACCCTTGTTCCCCCATTTTCAAACATAAATCCACATCATTAAATGCGATACTTAAATCTTCTTCATTAAATCCTCCTACGGATTCAAATACGTCCCGCCGACACATCAAGCAAGCGGCGGTAACAGCAGAATAATTATTCACTGTCTTGAGTTGATAATAATATCCGGGAATCTGGGACGGAAAATGCTTATGACTGTGCCCCGCAACTCCCCCTAATCCAATCACCACTCCCGCGTGTTGAATGGTATCATCTGGGTACAATAACAACGCCCCAACTGCCCCAATACTCGGGCGTTGGACCTGTTCTACCATCGCCGTCATCCATTCCCCATCCAGCACTTCTGTATCGTTATTTAAAAATAGCAAATACTGGCCTTCCGCTTGGGTTACGGCATAGTTATTAATTTTAGAAAAATTAAAGGGAATGTCGTATTGAATGCAGCGAAATCGGTCGGGTTCTTGGGCTTGCCATTTACTGAATAACTCCAGGGTTTCGGGTTCATCACTGCCATTATCAATGACCAACACTTCATAATTAGGATAGGTGGTTTTCTCAAAAATTGAAGTGAGGCAGGTGTTGAGAATTGTTCCTAAATTCCGAGTGGGAATAATTACCGTAACACGCTGATAATCTTGGATATGATACCGAACAATCCAATGACCTCCAGGAGTAGGGAGAACTCGTCCCGGTTCTCCTCGTCGGATTAAGGCTTCGGTGAGGGCTTTTTCAGCGGCATCGATGGCATAGTTTTTGGTTTCTAAATCGCTGGCAGTCGATTGAGGATGAATGCGCCAGTGGTAGAGAATTTTGGGAATATGATAAATTTTATCGGTTTTTTCCGTAAATCTTAAGACAAAATCATAGTCCTGAGACCCTTCATAGCCGATTCTAAATCCACCAATTTCCTCCACGATCGCCCGTCGATATAGTCCCAAGTGGCAGGTGTACATCCGAGAGAGAAAAGAATCAGGACACCAGTCGGGTTTAAAGAACGGGTCCCGTAACATATTGGTGTCATCGATTTTATCTTCATCGCTATAAATCATATCTGCATCGGGATACAGATTGAGCCATAAAGCCATTTCATATAAGGCGTCGGCATTGAGCATATCATCATGGTCTAACAGGGCAATATAGTCCCCCGTTGCCAAGGCGATCGCTGAATTAGAAGCTGCCGAAATATGACCATTTTGTTCCCGAAAGACTAACTTAATTCGCTCATCTCGTTCCGCATATTCTTTTAAAATAGGCCGGATATGCTCCGCCGTTGAAGCATCATCGGCGATGCAGAGTTCCCACTTAGGATAAATTTGAGAAGTCACGGAATCTAGTGCCATTCTCAAATAAAGCTCGGGCGTATTATAAACCGGCATTACAATACTAATTAACGGCTGATATTGAAACACCTGTAACGTTTGGGCTTTGTGCCGTAAATCCGCTGCCCGAGATGAATTTTGACCCAACCAAAAATGATAATCTGCATAAGGATGAGTGACTTCCGGGGCCCCGGGACCCGGAAGCGGATTATCATCCAATTTAAAATAAAGTTTCCGAAACAATCTGGCTAGAGCATAGCGGACCCCTTGGGTTTTAACTTTTTCATAAAACCGCTTCGATAACCGCTGCGCGCGGGATAAGTTGTCGAGGGTTCGGGACAGAGGATGGTTTTGCATTCGTGCTTGATTTGCTCAGGGTGCAGGGGTTTTCAACAATTGAAGGAAGAGGGGGAAACGGATTAAAATTTCCCGTTAAAATTGACCAACACTTTTAGGAATTCATATTCCATCTCTGCGGTTTGAACTAACATTCATCATCCCTTCACCGGATTTGTCATCCGGAAAGCTTGTTTTAGCTTAAACCATTGAGCCCGTAATTTCCAGAATTTACTCGTGTGCATTGCTGCTATTTCTAATTGAGCTTGTTCGAGGGTGGCCTGAGTCTGTAAAATCTGCGATTGGAGTTGATGGTGGAGGCGATCGCGCTCATGAAGTTGGCCCTCCCACTCTCCTTGGATTTGGGCGATCTGCTGTTGGGACTGGTGGGTGAGTTCATCCAGTTGTGCTTGCATCTGGGTCCGGGTTTGTTCGAGTTCCTGCTGGTGGCGTTGCTGCGATCGCACCGTTTCCTCCCGTTGCACCCCAAAGTCAGCGCGAGATTGCGTTAACTGCTGCTGTAAATCCTGGATTTGTGTCGCTAAGGATTGCTTCTCCCCTTGCGATCGCCCCAGTTGCTCTTGCAGGTCCTGGATTTCCGCCTCCAACTCCGCTATTTTTGCCCTAGGATCCCATGCCTCTGTTTCTAGTGCTTGTGCTCTGAGGACTTGCAACTCGGTTTCCGCTTCTTCCAATTGCGATCGCAGGACCGCTAATTTCACCTCCGTTTTGTGCAGAGTTTTGGCAATTTCCTCATTTTTATCCTGTTCTTCTAACCGTTCGCACTCTTTTTGAGCAAAAATATTAGCAAAATTAGTCGCATATAATCCCAGATGTTTGGTACAAATATAGCGAAATAATTCCCGGCGATTCTCAGGAATATTACAAGCACTCACCATTGAATTCTCTCGGAAGCGATACTCATACATCACCTCAGAAATATGGTGAAATTGCCAACCTTTCTCAGCGGCACCCAGCCAAAAATCCCAGTCTTCATAGCCTAATTTTCGAGGAATATGGGAATCATATCCCCCACAGTCCTGCCAAACTGTTCGTCTAAACACCGCACAGGCATCAATATAATTTCCCGCCACGAGGCGATTGATATCAAAATCAGGAACCTCAACAATGCCCGTTTTTTCTCCAAATAATTCCGCATTGCCATAGACCACCCCCACTTCAGGATGTTCATCTAAAATCGCCACCGCTTCAGTAATATAAGCAGGCTTAATTCTATTATCAGCATCCAAGGGTAAAATGTAGCGACCTTGGGCCTTTTTAATCCCAGTATTTCGGGCAGCAGCGAGTCCTTGATTAGATTGTTCAATCACCTGATATCCCTTTTCTTGGAGATAAGTCAGCACCTTTTGGGTAACTGGGGAGGTCGAACCATCATTAACAATTACAATTTCATAAATCGCGTCTTGACAGCTTTCGACACTGGCGATCGCCTCCAAAACAAACTCTCCTTGATTGTAACAAGGAATAATCACCGATACTGCTATCTTCGACATTGCGTAGTCTGCTGCCGATTCCGACATATTACCCTGGTCCTATAATTCGCTTGATTTGAGATGGATCGTGCGGGCAACTGCCCCTTTCAATTCTGACCATTTTACCTTGAGTTTCCAGAACTTCGAGGTTTCCATCCAAGCAATTTGGTCGCGGAGGCGATCGCATTCAGCCTGAATTTCACCCCCTCCAGAAGCCCCCTTTGCCAGGGTTTCAAGCTGAATTTTCGCCTGAACTGCTTCATGATGTAACCACAGGGGATAAATTTCTAATGGTAAAGAATCCGACTGAGGCTGTGGGGTAAAATGACTGGGTAAATCCGCCGTCCAATCGAGTTCCTCTAAAATTGAAAGATAGGGCAGTTCTGGATGTTGGAGAAAGCGAACCAAGGGGCGGTCACTGGGTAATTGCTGAAACAAATTCGGGTCATAAATAGTTTGAAATGCCCGGTCATCCAACCCGGAATTTACGGGAAGATTTAACTTAGTTTCTAAAAGCTGGACCAGTTTAGTCGGTTGTGCTAAAAGGGCATTAATATTCACCAATAAACAGCGATCGGGGTAGCGGCGATAGAACGCTAAAATATGGCGATTATAATAGGCCCAACTCCGGATCGCATAATCAGGACGCTGGGAAAAAATCCCACTATTGAGACGGAGAATAGAATCTACCACATCCCAGGGAAGACGATACACGAATAAATAACGGGCATCTGGGAGTAATTCCTGCCAAAAATCCAGCATCAGGGAAGTTCGGGGGTCCTTCCACCCCCAGAGTCCGGGATGAGTATTTCGCGAGTCAATTAATTCTTGTGCCCTTGCCAAACCGGTTTTAAAGTGGTCAACACTGAGGGATTCGCGTTCCGTCCAACCCCAATCCGGCCAACCGGGGTCCCCTGGGGGACAGCTTTCCTGGAGAAGCGATCGCTGAAACTCCAGAAAATCCAGGTCCTCGAAATACCCCTTCACATTAAAACAGTCTGCTTGATAGAGGCGATCGCCAAGTTCCACCCCGATGACTTTCATCAACGAAGCGATCAAAGAAGTTCCCGAACGGTGCATTCCGGTTACGATCAGGGGCAAGGACATGGTTTCTTGTATCCGTATCAATTAAAGGACATTTCCTCAGTCCCATTTTCCCCCCTGAATCGAGGTTAATTAGGGGGTTTATGAGGGGATGTTTGGAGAATTTTGCCAGAAGTGTAATCAAATCAATTCAATTTCTTTGACCATTTCCGGGACCTCTGCATCAACCATAACACTGGGTTTAACCAGCAAGTCTACAATGCCAGTCGCCGATAAGCTTTGTTCCTGTTGAACTCGAAACATTGCCACATCAATACAACGGGCTAAATAGGTAAAATTCCCGTTGACAATCCCTGAAACTCCAGCATTTAAAAAATAAACTCCCGGATTGAGCAAACATTTAAACCGGAATTTTACAACAACTTTCGTTCCCGGTTCAACATTTTGCAGAGAATGTTCTGAGAATGAATGAGACGCCCCGCCCAGTTCCAAACCACTAATTGTTTTTACCAACATCCCACAGCGGATTTGAGAAGCTGCCTCCAAAAATTCCACTGTATAAGTGTAGATATATTCATGACGACCCACAAGATTGTTGACTTTTTTCCCCGTAGGAGTCATGATCTGAGGTTCGATAATGGTCGCCCCCCGAGATTCATAATGTAGAGTATTACTAGGTTGCAGGTCTTCGTCATAATAAGCCCGCGCACCTTGTTCTACTGGACCCGAGGAGGGGAGAGCAAATTCACTAGAATTGGGGGTAAACAACGGGAGTTTTTCCGACTCATCAGTTCCCTCTTTTTCTTGATTTAATTTGCGAATTTCTTCGCATAACGCCTCCACTTTATGAGGAGGAGAATAAATCAATTTTTGATATTTATCCACCACAATTTTCGGCGTATGATAGAGGAGTAATTCCCCATCATGCATAAAAATTGCGGAATCACATAACTCAATAATCATCGTAGCAGCATGGGAGACAAATAAAATCGTCCCCCCGCGTTCTTGAATTGTTTCAATCCGGGCGAAGCACTTGCGTTGAAAGGCTTCATCTCCGACGGAAAGCGCTTCATCCACGATGAGAATATCCGGGTCAACGCTGGTGGCAACGGCAAAGGCTAACCGGACAAACATCCCGCTAGAGTAGGTTTTGACCGGCTGGTCCAGGAAATCTCCGATATCAGCAAAAGCAACAATGTCATCGAACCGATTCTCGACTTCTTGTTGAGAAAGCCCGAGTAACTGAGCGTTAAAAAAGACATTTTGCCGTCCGGTAAATTCGGGATTAAACCCACTACCGAGTTCTAGGAGAGCAGAAATTCGGCCTTTGACTTCAACTTCACCACTCGTGGGAGAGAGAGTGCCGACGATGGTTTGGAGGAGGGTACTTTTTCCCGAACCATTGCGACCCACCACACCGAGGGTTTTGCCTTTAGGAAGTTCGAGGGAGACATCGCGTAAGGCCCAGAATTCATCAGATCGGACTTTACCGGGGAGGAGAATTTCTTTCAGGCGATCGGCGGGATGACGATAGCGCTTGAAGCATTTGGAAACATTTTTTAGCGAAATTGCAATTTCACCCATGAGTTTACTGGTGTATGAAACGGCGTTGTCAAGGTGTTGAGGAGGGATAGGGGAGACCGCCATCAGGATAGGGAGGATGGGGAAGATAGGGAAGAGGATGGGGGAGAGAAATTAGTAAAAATAGTTTGTAGTAACGACTGGCTGTCGTTATTTCGTTTATCCTTCATCCTTATCTCGTTCATCCTCGATCTTTTATCCTTCATCTTTCATCTTTTATTGTTAATTTAGATGACATCGGCAAAGGCGGGGCGTAAGCGGCGGTAGGACCAGAAACCGAGTCCGAAGATGACTAAAGAAATCAGGGTAGCAACGGCCCATTCTCCGGGGTGGTTGATTTGGCCGACGAGGACAATATCTCGATAGGTTTCTGCGATCGCTGCCATTGGATTGAGCCAAAATACTAACTCCCGCCATTGTTCAGGAATCACCGTAGCTGGATAACAAATCGGAGTCAAATAAAACCACAAATTGACGAGGACAATCAAGCTTTGAGGAATGTCTCTCAAAAACACAGTAAATCCCGAGGTTAAATATCCTAATCCAGCCGTAAATAAAAGTTGGGTCACCCAGACGAAGGGAAGAAGAAACAGGGTGGGATGTAGGGTATCGGAAGAAATTGCTAACATGAAAATTAAGGCCATTAGTCCAAAGGTACTTTCAATAAAAGCCGATAGGACCGGGACTAAGGGAAGTAAACTCAGGGGGAAAACCACTTTTTTGACTAAATTGGGCTGTCCCACGACTACATTGGCGGCTTGCATAAAGCCAGTGGTAAAGGCAATCCAGGGAACCAATCCGGCAAACAACCATAAACCAAAGGTAAAGCTATTTTCCGGTAAGTTATTGGCCGGAAGCTTGACCTTTAAGATAACAGAGAAGACATAGGTGTAAATCAGCAGTTGGGAAAGCTGATTGAGTAACGGCCATAAATTGCCCAAAACGGACCCTTTATAACGAGCGGCTAAGTCTCGTTGAACGAGGGTTTTGAGCAGGTTGAGCTTGATTAACAGTTGTTCATCGAGCAGTGACCTTTGGGAAATGGAGTTTGCCTTGCGAAAGGCTCCTTTGATTGTTCTGACCAATTTTCACGTCCTCACCCACAACTACAAATAGGGGGCTACATAGGTGCGATCGCTCCGATGGAGGATAATTTGACACCATGAGCCGGGAATTGACTGGACTTAGAGGCGATCGCCGGACTGGAGGGTTCTCTGGTCCAATGGCGATCGCGCTTAGAGCTTAGGATAACCAATCCCCAGTCAGAATAGCCTAACGGGGAGAGTTCTAAGCATATTTTCTTAGTTTTTTTGCAAAAACAGTATATCTTGATAGCTTGTCAGATGCGGCCCTCCAGACCCTCCGCCATAATATTTCCCCTTTTAAGGATCACAGCACCGATTACAGGGGAGTCCAAAATAGGCCCAAGGCGGGTAAAGGTCAGTTAATTTCATTAAAAGGGGTGCTTTTTCTTATAAAACACCTTGCAACGCTGTAGCGATCGCCGCTTTTTGTTCGGCATCGTATTTCCAGCGTTCTAAGAATGACTGATAACTTCCCGTTCCAGTGCGGATGGTTTCTAACAAAGATACAATCTTGGCTTGCATCATCGGCAAAGCTAGAGTTTTAAGAATCACCGTACTGCGATCGCGCACGCGCTCGGATCCTTGAGCCGTTGTTTCATCCCCAGAACGGCGGTGAGCAATCACCATTGCTGAAGACATGGCGAGATTTTTCACCATGAGTTCCGAAACAATCTCCTCAGAGGACCTGAGTCCCTGGAAAATTCCTGGAGAGGGGCGATCGGGCAAAGTCCCCTCATCACTCAAATAGGTCACAAAAAATCCCCGTGCCCCATTTTCAGTCCGCACCAAATTTTCAGTAACTTGAGCAATCTGAGCTTCCGAAAGCGCCCCTGTCGCCATTTGCTCTAAAAACGATTGCGTGAGTTCGATCGCCTCGGGGAAGCTGACCGAATCCGGTACGGTTAAAGAAGATACATTAGTCATACGTCATAAAATAACCTGTTTAAATCTGTTGCAGCATCTTTACTAAATTGGCCCTCATCCCCCAACCCCTTCTCCCACAATGGGAGAAGGGAAGCCGGATTCAAATTCCCTTTCCCCTTGTGGGCCGCCATCGATTTAGGGTAAGGGGTATCCACCGGAGCATCCTTCAATAAAAATGGCGCTTCGTACCATTGGCATTCGCACTATTGTCTACGAACAAAGGCACTCATGGCAATCATCTCTTCCCATAACCCCACAGATCCACCGAAGAAAGAGCGGAAAACTGCTGAAAAAGGTACAACCTACAATCCTTCCAACCCTGGATTACTTGAACCCCAAGCCACCCCGGAAGAACAAACCAACATTCAACAGGAAGAAAGCATTCGCCCCCACCGATTGGCTGATTATATCGGACAAAAAGACCTGAAAGAAGTCCTGGATATTGCGATCAAAGCGGCCCAATCCCGTTCAGAAGCCTTGGATCATTTATTACTCTATGGTCCCCCAGGTTTAGGTAAAACCACAATGGCTTTGATTTTATCCAGTGAAATGAAAGTGGGCTGTAAAATCACCTCAGCCCCCGCTTTAGAACGCCCCCGAGATATTGTCGGGTTACTGGTGAATCTGCAACCGGGGGATGTGTTGTTCATCGATGAAATTCACCGCCTGAGTCGGATGAGTGAAGAAATTCTCTATCCGGCATTGGAAGATTTTCGCGTAGATATTACCATCGGCAAAGGACAAAGTGCCAGAACTCGGAGTATTCCCCTGCAACGGTTTACCCTGGTGGGAGCCACCACCCGCATAGGCAATCTCTCCTCCCCCCTGCGCGATCGCTTCGGGTTGATTCAACGCTTGCGCTTCTACGAGGTGGATGAACTAACGGCGATCGTTCAACGCACTGCCGAACTCCTGCAAACCCCCATCACCCCCGATGGATGCGAAGAAATTGCCCGTCGTTCTAGGGGAACTCCCCGCATCGCCAATCGCCTCCTCAAACGGGTCCGCGACTACGCGCAAGTCAAGGAATGTGGAGAGATTAACGCCTTCGTCGCCAATCAAGCCTTAGAATTGTTTAACGTAGACCCGATCGGTCTGGATTGGACTGACCAACGCTTATTAAAAATGTTGATTGAAAACTTCAACGGCGGTCCGGTAGGATTAGAAACCCTAGCTGCGGCAGCCGGAGAGGATTCTCAAACCATTGAGGAGGTTTATGAGCCTTATTTATTGCAAATCGGCTATTTGAATCGCACCCATCGCGGCAGAACCGCCACTCCAGCCGCTTGGCGGCATTTCGGTTACAACCCACCCCCAGAACAATTGTCTTTGAAGATTTAGGGTTTTATGGGTTGGATTCCCCAGGAGGATTTCACAGCCCCTATCCATCTAATTTTTTTTACAAATACCCAATGGAGAAACGATTGAGAACAACAGGGAATCCTTGGCATCAGCAGGTAATTAGAATCGCATTGCTCTGTTTAGTCTGTGTATTCATTTGGATCGGAACCCTCACCCCAGCTTATGCTCAATCGGAGGAAGTGGAAACCCGAGGATTAGGGACTGAAGCGCTCTTACAATTGGAAGAATTGGGAACTCAAGCCTTTGCGGCGATGAATGCCGGGGATCTAGTGGGGGCCGAAAAATACTGGACGTTGTTTTTAGAACAGGTGCCGGATAATGCGGCTGCCTGGAGTAATCGTGGGAATATCAAGGTGAGTTTGAATAAACTCGAAGAGGCGATCGCAGACTATAATCGAGCGATCGCACTCGCACCGGATGCACCCGACCCCTACCTCAATCGCGGTACTGCCTATGAAGGGTTAAAACGCTGGGACGATGCGATCGCCGATTACAATCACGTCCTAGAACTTGACCCGGAAGACCCTGCTGCCTACAATAATCGCGGCAATGCCGAAGCAGGACGCGGAAATTGGACGGAGGCTATTACCAACTATCAAAAAGCCAGCGAACTGGCCCCAGATTACGCCTTCGCCCGCGCTAATTACACCCTCGCCCTCTATCAAACCGGCGAAGAAACAGCGGCAATCCAATCCATGAAGAATATCCTCCGCAAATATCCCAAATTTGCCGATATGCGTGCCGCCCTCACCGCCGCCCTCTGGACCCAAGGACATCGCGGGGAAGCCGAAAGCAATTGGGTTGCCGCCGTGGGTTTAGATACCCGCTACAAAGATTTAGACTGGGTTGCCCACACCCGCCGCTGGCCCCCAGCAATGGTTAGTGCCCTGGAGAAGTTTTTGAAGATTGAGTGAGGGGATGGGGGAGATGGGGAGGATGGGGGAGATGTTTGTAGTAACGACTGCAATCGTTATCCCCTCCCACTCATCACAATCACCTAGACTCCTTCATCTTTTATCCATTACCAACTCCCCAATCAAGGCTGGTGTCAACTCTTTAACATTTCCTAAAACGATCGCCGCCCCTGCTTTTTCCAGACTTGCGGTATAAGCGTTCTTTCTCTCTTCACTCTCTTGCACATGAGGCGGTAAGACCCCAACTCCAATCCAAGTCCGGTTTGGCTGCTGTTCCTTGGCTTGGGTAATGGTGTACAAATCCGCTACTGTATCGCCTACATACACCACCGGGGCATTCTCAGCACTCGAATCTCGGGTTTCTAATTGCTTTAAGGTGGCAAAAAGTCCTGTGGGGTCAGGTTTCCCCGGCGCATCTTCCATCGCAATCACCACCGGATCCGTTAATCCCAGGGCACCTTCTAAAACATACGCTGCTTCTGCTCTCATGGCGCCACTAAAAAACCCCCAGGGAATACCTGCTTGGGTCAAACTTTCCAAATAGGCCGGATTGACCAATAATGGCTCTTGACAAATGTAGCCAGTCATGGTATTAGGGTCTGGGCCGCGATAACGAAATTGAAAAAAGGTCACTAGGGTATCGTAATCCAAAGAGAGGCGATCGCGACTTTGACCCTGAGTCTCGAAATATCGACAAACTAACTCAAACGAGGCATCCCAGTCATTATTCCAGACCCCTTCAGACTTGAGCTGATCAATGTCTGCTGATGAGGGCCGATAAGCCATTTGAGTGAAGTGTTCCACCGTATCAGCGATCGCCCTGCGGTAAGAACCACTGACATCTCGAATCACTCCATCAATATCAAAAACTGCGATCGCCACCGTTGTCATGTTCGTCTCCATCGTCAATAGCTCCCCTACAGAACAGCTTTTAAAGTGCTGTTATTCAGAATATAGGCCCTAGAGCATCGATAGTCCCCAGAAAAAAAGATTGCGATCGTCTTTCGTCGAACATCCGTTATAATTAAAAACTGGCCTATTCTCAAAGAATGGGACCCGGAAAAATTGAGATTTTATTTGAGCCTTTATTTTTCCAATACATCGCCCAAGTAGCCCAAAGATGCGCTATTATAAAGCGTTGTACCATTACCAGAAGATTACACAAGCCTCAAGGAGGTGTGATTGTCAAAGTTTATTTTAAAAGTTCTCTGGTTAGAGGACAACGTCGCGATCGCAGTTGATCAAGTTGTGGGTAAGGGAACCAGCCCGTTAACCCGTTACTTCTTCTGGCCTCGGAATGATGCCTGGGAAGAACTAAAAAATGAGTTAGAAGCGAAGCACTGGATCTCCGAAACTGACCGCGTAGAGTTGCTCAACAAAGCCACTGAAGTCATTAATTACTGGCAAGAAGAAGGCAGAAGGCAGCCCATGATGGAAGCTCAGTCCAAATTTCCGGAAGTGGCCTTTACAGGTAGCAGCTGAAGCCCTGAGTTATCAAACCTTCTGGCAGCGGATATCTCCAAAAAGATATCCGCTGATTGTTTTTGATCAACCCCGGTGATCAAAATCACCGGAGATGGGCCAAAGAATCAACCCCATCCCAAAAACAGCAGCTACCATAGAATTGAGCACTTACACTCAACAGGTTGACAGTTTATGACTGGTGTTGTTCAATCTCCTCTAAATGCCGAGCAAGTTTATGTCTGGCTGAGGGGACTATTAACGATTGCCTGGGCAGATGGTCACTTCGACCAAGAAGAAAAAGACTTAATTGCGGAACTGACTCAGGAAGAATTAGAACCCTCAATTAACTTGGGCGAACTCCAACCCATCAAACCCCAAGATTTAGCGGCGGTTTTAGGCAACGAACCCATCATTGCCGAAAACTTCTTAAGGACGGCGGTTATGGTTGCGATCGCTGATGGAGTTTATTCCCCGAGTGAAGAGGAAAAATTATATGAGTTTTGCCACGCACTCGGACAAAACTCTAAAGTTTTAGAAGCTTTGCGCCATACCCTCTGGGATGGAAGAAATTCTCAATTCAACTATTCCGAGGCGACTGCCTCCGGCGAGGGGGGAGGTGCAATCGGTTTGCAACCCGGTCCCAAACAGCAGGGGGATGTCCTTTCCCCAGTACGCCATTGGCTGGATGATCTGGAAATCCAGGACCCCCGACTCGCCCGATTTCTCTGCAAAATGATCCCACCGCAATGCCCATTTGAACGAGATATTAATTTATTCGGCAAAAAGGTCGTCCATATTCCCCCCCTGTGCCACATCAATCCGCTTTATGAGCAAATGGTGGGTTTACGCTTCCGCGCTTTATCCTACCTAGCTGACGAATGCGGGGAAGATGTCACCCCCTATTGCCAATAATCCCGACCACTCGCCAATGACTCCAGAGTCCTTTGTTGAGGGGTTCAGGGTGTAGAACGAACTTACTTTTAACAAAGGACCCAGGACAATCATGCAATTCATCGATCGCGTAGAAATAGAAGTCGCCGGTGGCAAGGGTGGCGATGGCATCGTCGCCTTCCGCCGGGAAAAATATGTCCCGGCGGGTGGCCCTGCTGGCGGCAATGGAGGCAAGGGAGGTTCCGTCATTCTGAAGGCAGTGGAACACCTCCAAACCCTCTTAGATTTTAAATACAACCGCCGCATTGAAGGAGAAAACGGACAACGAGGCGGACCTAATAATCGGACTGGGGCTTCTGGAGGCGATCGCATCGTTCAAGTCCCCGTCGGCACAATGGTTTATGATGCCACCACCGAAGAAGTTATCGGGGACCTCATCGAACCCGAACAAACCTTAGTCGTCGCCGCAGGCGGAAAAGGTGGACTCGGCAACAAACATTTCCTCAGCAACAGCAACCGTGCTCCTGAATATGCCTTACCGGGACTGGACGGGGAAGAGCGTTTCCTCCGCCTAGAATTAAAACTCCTCGCTGAAGTCGGTATTGTCGGAAAACCCAATGCAGGCAAATCTACCCTAATTTCCGCCCTCTCTGCCTCCCGTCCCAAAATTGCCGATTATCCCTTTACCACATTAGTGCCTAACTTAGGAGTCGTCAGAAAACCCAGCGGAGACGGCACCGTATTCGCGGATATTCCTGGCTTAATTGAAGGGGCGCATTTGGGGGCCGGGTTGGGTCATGAGTTCTTGCGCCATATCGAACGTACCCGGGTGTTGTTGCATTTAGTAGATATTACAGCACCGGATCCGATTGAAGACTATGAGATGATTCAGCAGGAGTTGACCGCCTATGGACGGGATTTGCTGAATCGGCCCCAAATTGTGGCGCTAAACAAGATGGACGCTTGCGATCGCACCGAAGAAGAAATCGAGGCGATCGGGACTCGCCTCAGTGAACTCTCCCAATCCACCACCCCCATCTTTCAAATCTCCGCTGTCTCCCGCCAAGGACTAGACCCTCTCCTACAAGAAATCTGGACCACCATCGATCGCCTCCAAGAAGAACGCAACCTGATCCACAATCTCAGTTTGTAGTAAGGTTTCGACTTCATCCAGAATTGCCTTGTTAAAAGGCTATAAAAACCCACACCCTCAAGGGTGCGGGTTTTTTGGATATTTTATTGGATGGAGTTCCTCAACCCAAAGCACAACACCACCAGACCCCACCTCTCAAACCCCAAGCCCCTACTCCGAACCTTCCCACTCGTAAAATTACGAATCAATAATCGAGAATCTACCCCTGCGCCCAGTCCAGCAACACGCTACTATTGATAGAGAAACCGCCATGAATTCGAGCTGGAACTTGACATGAACTCACCCATACAGGCAGTTCAATCTCCCTACTACGGAGATGGATATCAACGGACACCCCCCCCAGATTTACCGTCCTTATTGCTAAAGGAGCGCATTGTCTATCTGGGTATGCCCCTAGTGCCGCAGGTTACTGAACTCATCATCTCCGAACTGCTGTATTTGCAGTATGATGACCCAGAAAAACCGATCAACATCTATATCAACTCCACGGGGACCTCAAATGAAAGCGGCCAACCCGTAGCCTTTGAAACTGAAGCCTTTGCCATCTGCGACACCATCAAATACATCAAGCCGCCAGTCAACACCATCTGTATCGGCATGGCAGTGGGAATGTCAGCGATGCTCCTCTCGGCGGGAACCAAAGGATGCCGCACCAGTTTACCCAATGCCACAATTGTGCTGCATCAGCCCAAGAGTTATACTCGGGGTCAAGCCTCAGATATTCAAATTCGAGCGAAGGAAGTCTTAGCCAATCGCGAGACCATGATCAATATCCTCGCCGAAAATACGGGCCAGCGCCATGAGAAAATTATCAAAGATATGGATCGGGTGTTCTATCTCAGCCCGCATGAAGCGGTAGAATACGGACTCATCGATCGCGTCTTAGAAGCAAAAGATTTAGCGCATCCCCTACCTGCCATTGTCTAATCCATTGAGAGTTTAGATTGTGAGAATCACATTTTCTCACTTCTGCTTTTCTAAATCTACTATCGGAGTCTCACATCATGCCTATCGGTTACCCAAAAGTTCCCTATCGTCTGCCGGGAGATACTTATACTCAGTGGATTGATTTAGAAACCCGGTTGTATCAAGAGCGCATTATCTTCCTGGGTAGCGAAGTTGATGACCAAATCGCCAATAAAATCATTGCCATCATGCTTTATCTCGACTCTGAGGAAGCAGGCAAAGATATTATTCTGTATATCAACTCTCCCGGGGGTTCCGTCACCTCCGGCATGGCGATTTATGATACCATGCAGCACATTAAATCCGATGTGGTCACGATTTGCGTGGGTCTAGCCGCCTCAATGGGTTCCTTCCTCTTAGCCGCAGGTGCACCGGGTAAACGGCTGGCACTCCCCCACTCCCGAATCATGATCCATCAACCCTCTGGTGGCGTCAGAGGTCAAGCCTCGGATATTGAAATCGAGGCCAGGGAAATCCTGCGAATTCGTCGTCAGCTTAACCAAATCTACGCCAATCGCACCCATCAACCCCTGGAAAAAATTGAGAAAGACATGGACCGCGACTTCTTCATGTCCGCACAAGAAGCCAAAGACTATGGCCTGATCGATCGCGTGATTGAAGAACGGTCTTAACTCATACGGAATCCGGTTTTTGAAGTTTATAAAAACCCACACCCGCAAGGGCGTAAGTTTTTGGAGACCTTTGAGAACCGGATTCCGTATTACTCCAAATTGGGTAATATCCTGACTATCCTAACTTGTGGAACAATGGCAGAATTTGTATGCGAGTCTGCCATTTTTAATCAGAATGACTATCGAAGAATGCTATAGCGTATTAGGTTTGAAAGTGGGTGCGACCCTAGAAGAAGTCAAGACGTCGTACCGCGTATTGGCGCGGCAATATCATCCCGACGTCAATCCCGGGGACGGGCGATCGCATGACCGATTTATCCAGCTTAATCAAGCCTATCACCGCTTGCTAGAAGTGGCCCAACCTGCGGCCCAAGTTAAACAACCTAGCACAGCCCCATCCACCCCCGCCAAGGCCCCAGAAACCCCCGTCAAAACCCGAGTCACTCGCAAAGAACCGGAATTTCGGAATAATCCCCGGTTAACGGACCTGGAACAACTCCTTAAACAGCGGGGGTATTTACAATTGCAGGATTTTTTAAAAGCACAACGCTTCCCCCGCGCCGTAGCCTTAGTCGATGCACTCGCACAACGACTACCCCAGGACCCAGAAGTGAGACAATGGCACGCGATCGCCTATCAACGCTGGGGACGCCATGCGATCGCTGCCGGAGACCTAGATAAAGCCAGAATTTACTTAAAAAAAGCCCTCCGCATCGACCCCCACAATCGCTCCCTCTGGACGGAAGTCGAACGAGATTTTCGGCGTCTGGAGCAAATTTTCTAGGGCAACACTGGCCTCCATCCCCCATTCTGAACATCTTTCCTGTTCTGGCTCCCCCTTTAGCATTAAACAGCCTTAGAAAAGGGGGTTCCCCGAGGGGAGTTGCTGTAAACTAGGGAGGTAGTCTCTCCTCCTCTCATAATGGTTTGGCAACCGGGTACGAAAATTTTTGGCCGCTACACCATCGAAAAGCGTCTCAAAGTCGGCGGTTTTGGCATCACGTACTTGGTCAAAGACCAGAAGGGTCGGGAGTGGGTACTCAAAACCCTCAAAGATGAGGTAATGACCGAGGCGGAGTACATCCCCTATCGGGATAAGTTTATGCGGGACTTTGACCGGGAAACCGCTAAAATCGCCATTTGTCGCCATCGCCACATTGTCCAGGTGGAGAATCATTTCACCCATGAGGGGCTGCCCTGTATGGTCATGGAATATATTCAGGGGCAGGATTTATCGGACCGCCTGTTACGCGGGGGGGCCTTGCCCGAAGCGGTGGCCTTGCGCTATATCCGCCAGATAGGGGAAGCGTTGAACGTCATGCATGATAAGGGTTTGCTCCATCGGGATATTAAGCCCCATAACATTATGATCCGGTTGCCTGCCGATGAAGCGGTGCTGATTGATTTTGGCATTGCGCGGGAGTTTATCCCCAACTTGACCCAAACCCACACAGGTAGTCCTAAATATGTAATGATTCATTATAATCATGAATAAAATACAATAAGGC
>CBFGOM010000006.1:0-64038 GCA_965650385.1 uncultured Oscillatoriaceae bacterium | reverse complement strand
CTAGTCCACTGAGCTACAAGCCCTTACCGCTTAATCATATTAACACAGGCTTTTGGAAAATGAAACCCCCTTTTCAAAAAAATTCTGAAAATTCCCCAAACCCTTATCAGCTCAGTCATTTGGACGCTGAAGGACAAGCGCGCATGGTGGATGTGTCAGAAAAAGCGGTCACCCATCGAGAGGCGATCGCCTCGGGACAGGTCCGGATGGATCGCGCAACTTTTGACCAGATTCAAGCCGGGAATGCACCGAAAGGAGATGTCTTAGGAACAGCGAGACTGGCAGGAATTTTAGGTGCTAAACAAACCTCGGGGTTGATTCCCTTGTGTCATCCCTTACCCTTGCACAAAATTGATGTAGAGATTTTGCCAGATGAGGAGCTCCCCGGGTATCGGATTCTCGCCGAAGTCAGGACCAAAGCCGAAACAGGGGTAGAAATGGAAGCCTTAACGGCAGTTTCGGTGGCAGCACTAACCCTTTATGACATGGCAAAAGCGTTATCCAAGGCGATCGCCATTGAAAGCATTCGCCTAGAGCGCAAAACCGGGGGAAAATCGGGAGATTATCAAGCGGATTAAAACGCTTTAGGAGTGGCGTAGGGTTTGAGGACCTGCTCACCGAGAGTCACCAGTTGTTGGGACCCTTCAATCATCAACAAATACCCGCCCTGGCGCAGATGATGATGATAGACTCCCACCGTGGAACCCTCCCCCAAAAAGCCGATTAAACCGCCCACCGTGCCGCCCACAACAGCAGCGATCGCTACCCCACCCGGAATCAGCCACAGCGGGTTAAAACCCAGAGGGTTAATCAGTTCCAGGTGGAAGGCCAAAACCAATCCCGACCCAACCAGGAACCCCATCGTGGCAAACACCATCAAAAACCGGCGAGCTTGGTCCACCGCAATTTGCATCGGTTCTAACAAACCCACACGAGCCGGAGAACTGTACCCTTCACCGACAATCGCCAGATGCTCCGGGGAAATCCCGTGATACTGTAAGAGTCGATAGGCGTCAAAAGTCGCTGCTTCATTAGCTAAGGGAATGATTGCCAGAGCGGTCTGGCGATTGCGAGAATGTTGCCGGAAAAAGCGCGAAGGAATCACAAAGCTGCTGGGGGGGTTGGGGTGGTGAAGGTTGCTATTTGCATTTTATCCTGTGTTTTTTGAACTAAGACTGGGGAAAGAATCTTCTTTCTCCCTGGGAATAGGGCAATTCGTCCGGTAATGCGTCCGGGAACTGGATAGAACAGCACCCCAATTTTCAAGCTTGTTAGCAAATCTTGGCTAACAAGCCATAACCTGCAACTCCAAGGAGGGGCGATCGGCCATTCATCCGAGGTAGCAAAGACTTACAATTTGAGAAGTACAAGCCCGGGCCAAAACCCGAGCCACTTCATTCCATTCATTTCAAAACACAGGTAATTTATGCCACCTCGTTGGCCTCGTAAACCCGATCGCAGCGAACCCGCTTACCGGAAACTCGACGATCGCATGAATTTCGCAGTCCATGTCGCCCTGTTTGCGGCCAGCAATTCCGGCCTCTGGTTTTTCCGGGCATGGCAATCTTCCCCCTGGCCCTGGACCCCTTGGTTCAGCAGTGCTTGGCTACTGTTGTTAATTGCTCATGGGGTTTATATTTTCGCAATTGCAAACTATTCTGAAGAATCTAATGGCTAATTCCAGTAACACTGAAAAAATAGAAGCTCTGGCTGCTCAGATTGCCGATCGCGTTTATATCGATGTCGCCAAATGGCGGCTGCGCTTAGATGACGCTCATCTGCACACCCTCGTAGCTGAACAACTCTATCCCTTAGTCAGCGACAATGCAGCCATCCAGGAATCGGACGTGAGCCAAGTGCTTGGCGGAATCAATGTCAATCTCGGTGGAGGACGGCGACAAATTCCCCTGATTGATTTGATTCCTACCGGAGAACAACTGGATCTTTTGCGCATTTTAGAAGAGTTTCAGCGCGAACTTTAATCCGTCAACATCGACAAATACCACTAGAACCCGACTCCACAAGAGCTTTACGACCCGTGGGGCGCTTGCGGAAAACATCCCTCGGGGGCATTTTGGCCCCGGGGTCAGTTTCTAACCTCGGCCCTATTTCTCCGGTCAAAATTAGGGGTTCGCGATCGGGAATCCAGCCTCACCAGGAACATGATCTTCATGAAAACACCCTCTAAAGTTTATTTAATCCGGCACGGAATCGCCGAAAACCGGGTAGATAATGCCCCAGATGAAAAGCGCCAGCTTACTAAAGAGGGTGTTCAAAAAACTCGGAAAGTAGCCAACCGTCTACATCATTTGAATATTCATTTTGATCTGATTTTGACCAGTCCTTTAGTCCGGGCAAAGCAAACCGCTGATATTCTCCAAACTGCTGGTCTCGGTCATCAGATTAAAGAATCGACTTCCCTAGTCCCAAATGGGGATATCAATAACTGGTTGAACTGGTATCAGCAGTGGCGTCAAAATGGCGGGCATTGTTTGGCCCTCGTCGGACATCAGCCCGATCAGGGCAACTGGGCAGAAATTTTGGTGTGGGGAGAACCCAAAGACGGACTGATCCTCAAAAAAGCAGGGGTGATTGGTTTGGTCCTCCCCGAAACAGGGGATCCCGTGGGGAATAGTTCCCTGTTTTGGCTAACCTCCCCCAAATTATTGCTATAACCTGCATGGGTTATAGGTTATAAGTTACCTAAATCAACAGTTCATAACGAATCAATCCTCACTCCTCGGACTGGTTTTCTGCACTCACAGGGCTGAAAGCACTGATATCAAAACCTTTTATCCTCTTAGCCCCTGATGATTTTTAGGGCTGGGCATCATAAAGGATTTTTGGAAAAGCACGAACAGTCCAAGCAGATCTGATAAGTTAGCTTGAAGAGATCTAATTACAGCGAAGGCTAAACCTATGACTGTCGCGGACGAACTAAAGACCGGTTTTGAATTTAAGCCCGGGTTAGAAGGCGTTCCGGTCACCCTATCCAGTATCAGTTTCGTGGATGGGAAGAAAGGAATTTTGGAATATCGCAATATTCCCATCGAAGAACTGGCCCTCAAAAGCACCTTTCTGGAAACCTCCTATTTATTAATCTGGGGCGAACTCCCGACCCAGGATGAACTCGATGCATTTGAGAACGAAATTCGCTATCACCGCCGCATTAAATATCGCATTCGGGACATGATGAAATGCTTTCCCGAAAGCGGTCACCCGATGGACGCCCTACAAGCCTCAGCTGCTGCCCTCGGCTTATTCTATTCCCGTCGGGCTTTAGACGATCCAGCTTATATTCGCGCTGCGGCGGTCCGGTTGTTGGCAAAAATTCCGACAATGGTGGCGGCATTCCAAATGATGCGCAAAGGGAATGACCCAATTCAACCTCGGGACGATTTGGACTATTCAGCCAACTTTCTGTATATGCTGACGGAACAAGAACCCGATCCCCTAGAGGCTCGTGTCTTTGATATTTGCCTGACGCTTCATGCAGAACATACTATCAATGCTTCGACCTTTTCGGCTAGGGTGACTGCTTCTACGTTGACAGACCCCTACGCAGTGGTGGCTTCAGCGGTGGGAACCCTGGCGGGTCCTTTACATGGAGGGGCCAATGAAGAAGTGATTGATATGCTGGAGGCCATTGGCTCGGTTGAAAATGTCCGACCCTACATTGAAAACTGTCTGAAGACTAAATCTAAGATTATGGGCTTCGGTCACCGGGTTTACAAAGTTAAGGACCCCCGAGCGATTATCCTGCAAAACCTCGCTGAACAATTGTTTGAGAAGTTTGGCCGGGATAAATATTATGACATTGCCGTAGAGTTGGAGCGAGTGGTAGAGGAAAAACTTGCTTACAAGGGCATTTATGCCAATGTGGACTTTTACTCAGGTCTGGTGTATCGCAAGTTGGGGATTCCGACGGATTTGTTTACGCCGATCTTTGCGATTTCGCGGGTGGCGGGTTGGTTGGCTCACTGGAAAGAGCAACTTGGAGAAAACCGGATTTACCGTCCCACCCAAATTTATACCGGCACTCATAACGCATCTTATATTCCGATCGCCGAACGTTAAAGCGATCGCGACCCCATAGGTCAAGTCTGGGCTGTTGGGACTCTACTTCCGGGTTCAGTCTGGGTCCCGATTTTTCCTGGAAGGGGAATTATCCATACTAGCCGCGATCGCCACCCTTGCCCTTAGATTGTCACAATCTGAGGGTTTTTTGTTGGGGAACTCTGCCCCCCAAATCACCAACCCCGTTCCCAGCCCTAAAGCCGGAATTCCTGCCAACCCGCACCAGCATCAACCCGATCGAGATCGCTCCAATGGCGATCGCCCCTTGACCCTTTCCCTACCCTCCCCAGAGAGCCATCCTCTTCCTGAAAGACTGAAACTCAAGTCTCTCCCAGAGTTCTGGCGTCCATCGAGCGTTATACTGTTATTGCATTTAACCGAGTCGTAAGAAATCTTCACACTCTCAATAGGAAGCATGAACCCAGGTATAGACCTACAAGGAAGTTTTATAAAAGCGCTCGCAGATTTGGGCCTTCCAGCGGGAGCAGCCAAAGCCATCTGGATGCCAATTCCTATGGTACTCATGCTAGTTGTCGCAACAATTGGCGTACTCGTCACCGTCTGGCTAGAGCGAAAAATTTCTGCTGCGGTCCAACAGCGCATCGGCCCAGAATACATCGGTCCTTTGGGGATTTTAGCGCCCGCCGCCGATGGTCTCAAACTCTTATTCAAAGAGGATATCCTTCCGGCGAAAGCTGACCCCATCCTCTTTACCCTCGGGCCCGTCCTGGTGGTAGTCCCCGTGTTCGCATCCTTCCTGATCGTCCCCTTCGGACAAAATCTCATCATTAGCGATGTCGGGGTTGCCATCTTTTTATGGATTTCCCTTTCTAGCATTCAGCCGATCGGCTTGCTGATGGCTGGCTATGCCTCCAATAACAAATACTCTCTCATCGGTGGATTGCGTGCCGCAGCCCAGTCCATCAGTTATGAAATTCCCCTCGCCCTCTGTGTGCTGGCAGTGGTGATGATGTCCAACAGCCTGAGCACCCTCGACATTGTGGAACAGCAATCAAGCTATGGCATCCTCAGTTGGAACGTCTGGCGTCAACCCCTCGGCTTTGTCATCTTCTGGATTGCGGCCCTGGCGGAATGCGAACGCTTACCCTTTGACCTCCCCGAAGCCGAAGAAGAAATCGTCGCCGGATATCAAACCGAATATTCGGGCATGAAATTCGCCCTGTTCTACTTAGGGTCCTACGTTAACCTCGTCCTCTCGGCCCTCCTAATCTCCGTGTTATATCTCGGTGGCTGGGAATCTCCCATTCCTGTAGAACTCCTGGGAAGTTGGCTCGGTGTTAGCGAAACCACCCCTTGGCTGCAAGTGATTACCGCAACCCTCGGCATCACCATGACCCTGCTCAAGGCTTATTTCTTTGTTTTCCTCGCCATTCTGATGCGTTGGACCTTACCCCGCGTGCGGATCGACCAACTCCTCGATTTAGGGTGGAAATTCCTGCTGCCGGTTTCTCTGGTCAATCTGCTCTTAACTGCCGCTTTAAAGTTGGCATTTCCCTTTGCCTTTGGTGGGTAAGCCGGGTTTTTTCGTTCAAAAACTGCCGAGTTATTGAGCGATCGCTGAATTTCATCTTGACTTCAGGTCACCACTCCCTATCACCTCGCAGTCATCGCCGAGAACACTATGCTCAAATTCCTTAACCAAGTTAGCAACTACGCCAAAGAAACCGTTCAAGCGGCCAAATATATCGGTCAAGGACTCTCTGTAACCTTTGACCATATGCGCCGTCGCCCAGTTACGGTGCAATATCCCTACGAAAAACTCATTCCTTCCGAACGGTATCGGGGTCGGATTCACTTTGAATTTGATAAGTGCATTTCCTGCGAAGTGTGCGTCCGCGTTTGTCCGATTAACCTCCCTGTAGTGGATTGGGAATTCAACAAAGAAACCAAAAAGAAACAACTCAAACACTACAGTATTGACTTTGGCGTTTGTATTTTCTGCGCCAACTGTGTGGAATACTGTCCGACGAATTGTCTCTCTGCCACGGAAGAATACGAACTTTCCACTTACGATCGCCACGAATTGAATTTTGATAACGTGGCAATGGGCCGCTTACCTTACAAGGTCACCGATGACCCAATGGTGACCCCCCTGCGAGAACTCGCCTATCTACCCAAAGGCGTGATCTCTCCCCATGATTTGCCCCCAAACTCTCGTCGTGCAGGTCTGCGTCCTGAAGAAATTCGAGAAAAGATGGAACAAGAACAATCCACAGAAAAATAGGGGAAATTTGTCACCAGATGAAAGGGGATAATTTCGCTCAGGATGAAAGATAACCTCAACAAATGACCCCAGACAAATGACCCACGACACAGGAACAACGAGAAAGAACAAAGGACAAATACAGTGAATTTAGCGGAAGGCGTTCAGATAGTTTCGTTTGGCCTGCTGGCCGTGATGATGATAGGAGCCGCCTTGGGTGTTGTACTCCTATCTCAGGTCGTTTATTCGGCCTTTTTATTAGGTGGGGTCTTTATCAGCATGGCCGGTTTATATCTGTTGCTCAATGCTGATTTTGTAGCAGCGGCTCAAATTTTGATATATGTCGGTGCGGTTAACGTCCTGATTTTGTTTGCCATTATGTTGGTTAACAAACAGGAGGATTTTACAACCCTTCCTAATTACTGGATTCGTCGAGGAGCAACTGCCCTCGTTGCTTTGGGTTTATTCGCCCTGTTGAGTACAATGGTCCTCTCAACGTCTTGGGCTGTGACACCCACAGCAGCAACCGCAGAAAATACGGTGGTGCAGATTGGTGAACATTTATTCAGCGATTTTCTACTGCCGTTTGAATTGGCCTCAGTCCTGTTATTAATGGCAATGGTCGGCGCAATTATTTTGGCTCGTCGGGAGTTAATTCCGGCAGAGCGAAAAGCCCAACTCGATTCAGCCGAACTGGATTTGAAGTTGCCGGAACGTCCCCGTGCACCGGTCCCGGCTCTCGGGGGAAATCGGGGGAAAACCCAGGAATGAAAAGGGTAAAAGAATCTAAAATGTTGTGAACGAACATTGGGAACTTTGACCCGTTTAAGGGGTAACTTTCACCGCCTCTTAATCATTCAAAAGCTAGTAAGATACTGATGAGGATTAATGGAACTGCAACTCGAATACTTTTTAGTTTTGGCAGCCGCCCTGTTCTGCATTGGCATTTATGGCTTGATTACCAGTCGCAACGCCGTCCGGGTGTTGATGTCGATTGAGCTCTTGTTAAATGCAGTGAATTTGAATTTAATCGCCTTTTCTAATTTCCTGGACTCCGCTACAATTAAGGGTCAGGTTTTTGGCGTGTTTGTGATTACGGTGGCAGCGGCAGAAGCGGCAGTGGGCTTGGCGATCGTCCTGGCTATCTATCGCAACCGGGATACGGTGGATATGGAGCAGTTCAATCTCCTGAAATGGTAAGAGGAGTCTGAAGTCGTACGGCTCTGACTTGATTAAACCGGGTTTTTTAAAGAGACCCGGTTTCTAATTTTTGAATGAAGTTATTCCAGTCGGCTATGCAAGTTCGGTGGAATCCTGCAAACTGCATCTTCATCAAGGATATTCCCAGAAGATTGAAGGGAGTTATCAACTGACAACCGGCTGCCCAATTGCGTTGTTATAAACTGCTGAAAGGCTTTGATAACCAGAGTCAGGAAGAGAACAGGGGCAGGAGAGATGAATCGTTCGCTTAAGTAGTGATAAAACGTAGGAATTCGTACAATAACTGATGGGCTAACTGGATAAACTGATGAATGCCCAGAAAAGAACATAAAACGGTTAGGGGGTTAGTCTCAAGTGCAGCTTAAAAATGCAATTATTGCTCATAAAGCCGGAGATGACCTATCTCGGCGGTGGGCCGATCGATGCGCTCGGGAGTTGGAAAATCGGGGGTGTCATGTGTTAGTTGGACCCAGTGGGTCTAAAGATAATCCCTATCCGGTTTTTTTGGCATCCTCAACGAGTCCTATTGATTTGGCGGTGGTGTTTGGGGGGGATGGGACGGCCCTAGCAGCGGCTCGACAACTGGCCCCGGAGGGAATTCCGATGTTGGCGGTCAATGTGGGCGGGCATCTAGGGTTTATTACGGAACATTTTGAGGAGTTTAAAGATACCGAACGCGTGTGGGATCGGTTGCTAGAGGACCGCTATGCGATTCAACGCCGGATGATGCTTCAAGGACGGGTTTATGAGGGGCATCATACAAATATGAAACCGGCGAGCGATCGCTTTTTGGCTTTAAATGAAATGTGTGTTAAACCGGCAGCAGCGGACCGGATGATCACTTCGATTCTGGAAATGGAAATTGATGGTGAGGTGGTGGATCAGTATCAGGGAGATGGTCTGATTGTAGCTACGCCTACGGGTTCAACCTGCTATACGGTTTCGGCGAATGGCCCGATTATGCATGATGGGATGGAGGCGATCGCTGTAACTCCGATTTGTCCTCTTAGTTTGTCCAGTCGTCCCATTGTTTTGCCCCCAGGCGCAGTGGTCAGCATTTGGCCGTTAGCAGACCCGGATTTGAGTACGAAGTTGTGGATGGATGGGGTGATGGCGACCTCAATTTGGCCGGGACATCGCGTTGATGTGCGGATGGCAGACTGTCGGGCTAAGTTTATTATTTTACAGGAAAATTATTCCTATTATCAGACCTTACGAGAAAAGCTACAATGGGCCGGGGCGAGAATTAAATATAACAATAATCACCGCCATTAAAAGATACCAAAAACTACAGGCGATCACCTTAATTTCCCTAGAATTTTAGGGGGTTTCTAAGAGGCGATCGCCTGACGGTTTGAGTAATTCACACTGATTTTTTTGCAAAAGTTTTCACCGCCGGAAAATGTCCACACAGAATCGTTAAAATGACTCTAGTATATTACCCGGCAGTTTCAACTCTTTGAATCCAAAATTTTGGTAATTTCGGATCGAACTTGCCATATTAAGCATGAAGAATAACCTGAAATTTCCCTTGAAGTGGGAGTCAGTGTCTCTATTCTATTGATCATGCTTTTGATGCGCTTTTTCCGATTTAGAGCAGACCCCTCACTAGGGCGATCGCAGTCGGTGAGGGTTCGTTCGGGGCCTCCTCTTAATTTTTCTGTTCTGAGGCGATCGCCGAGGATAAGGGTGCGCAGACGAGTTCCGGGTGGCATCCGCTGGGGTCGCTACAGACGGGCGGCACCTCATAATCACATAACGTTAAGGGTTGAGATTTAATTTGTACCGCCGCTATGAGGGTTGCAGATAACCCCATAATAGTAATCCAAAACAGCCGGTTCATAAACAGTTCTCTCCAGAGCAGATGACTGCCTGTTTATTCGGCTGGTGTTGATCGATTTCCGAAGGAAGCGATCGTCTTAATTTCCAGAATCTACTCAAACTCTCCTCACCCTAGGTCCCTATCGGGCTGGCTCAAAAAAACTGGATTCTGTATTTTAAGCTACAGCACTTTTTGGCAATGGTAATTATATTGAATTTATAATTCATTTAATAAAATTAGATAGGCCGGTAGGTCTTTTTAGTAAAGGGATATAAACGACAATCCCGCCAGACTTGTTCTGGCGGGATTGTTATTTTGCGTGGGGGCGCTACATTCAGAAACCCAATTTTTGCAGAAGTCCAGGATTTAGAGATGCGTTCTTCTGGACTTGAACAGAATTATTCCTCATTTTACAGGAAAAAACAAGCTCTACAGAGATCAAGTGCCGGAGGTACCGCAACATCTCCTCAAACTTATTCATGATGGGGTAAAACATGAGCGATCGCTGATGTTCCAGTAATTCCTCTGAGTCGGTTAGAACCCAATGATTCAGGGATCTTTTATATCACACTTCTTGCAACATCGAGCTTCCCTATCTCTCGGTCAAAATAATTGAGAGTCTCATGAGATCATAGCAGGTAGGTCCACCCCCTAATCTGCAGAAAACTATCACCACAAGGGGTAGATTAATTTTTTCCAATAGGGGAACTTTTTACATATAGATTCTATCAATTATTGGCTGCTTACAGAGAATAGTCTCAAACTCCCAGGATTTAGATCCCGTCAGGACGTAGATCATAGAATGTAGGGAATCAATATATCCTAAAATCTAAAGGGGAATCCGCCTGGACGGGAGGACCAAGGGAGATGGAAGTCTCAGGGGTCTGAACACAGTGGAACCCACCCTTACACCGTTAGGGCAACTGATGAAGAAGCCATTTGTTTACCGGGGTAATTTGGAGTTTAGAGTGGTCGAGTCGCAATGCTTATTTTTTTTACTATATTTTCCTCTCTCCTGAATGAGGACAGACCCCCATACTATGATTGAGATATTCGGAGATTTCATTCAAAATCCGCCTCTCGGCACCGAGTATTTAATTCTAGGATTCTCCCCGAGTTCGGCTTCTATTAAAAAGCGATGGCGAAATAATGGCTTATCAGCGGACTTTGTAGCCAATTACTTGTCCACTTTTTTTGGAGACAATGGAGACCCCCAGAGTCCTTGTCATAAAAAAGCGGAAAGCGCTCATAGCGTGAATTATATCGCCAATGAGTTATTAGAAAATGCGATGAAGTTTAGTGATTCCACTTTGCCTCATCCCACCACGATTCAAATTCATTTATATGAAGATTCGATTATTTTGATGACGAATAATGGGATCAACAGAACACAGGAGGCTGAGTTGCGGGCCTTCATTGAACAATTAAGTAAATCAGAACCTGAACAGTTGTATTTGGAACAGTTGGAGAAGAATGCAGCGGCAGAGGATGCCATCAGCTCAAGGTTAGGATATTTAACAATTTTGAATGATTATCAAGGAAAAATAGGGTGGCAATTTGAGAGCTTTCGTGAAGAATCTCAAGGAATCTCTTTAACCACGATGGTGAAATTATTCTTATAGGTAAAAATTAGTCCGTCAAAGATTCGTAATTTACGGTGGGAGAGAGGGTCCAGGTCATGTCGAGCCATTGGCTGGACTGGAGTTTACTTGCTCCACTTAGAACATAAAAACCTAGGGCGAAAAAGCCGGGTTTTTATGTTTTAAGTGGGTCTGGCGCAGACTGCGGACCCCTTAGTTCAGTTGACAGAACTTGCGATCGCGGTCCGATTCGGGTTCTTGCCAAGAATAGGCAAAGTGACTAACCGAGTTAATCCGGGAAGAATAACGCCGCAAGGCATACATTTGGTCTTCTAAAGGCGGGCGATTTGTAACGGGAACGCCCCAATCTCCAGCTAAAGCCGGGATCACCTGAGTGCCTTCAGGCGCCATGCTTAAAACCCGCTCAATTTCTTCCATAATACAATCCGGTTTTTGGCAATTGGCATAAGCCATTGGATGCCATTCCATCTCCGGCGAAAAGCGATCCCAAGCTTGTAACCGAGAATCAAATCCGCCTTGACCAACGGGACGATTACCCCCGGGGAAAAATACCGCACCCGAAGGGATTCCTTGAGGTCGAACTTGCTCGACTGCTAGATTGACAAAATCAATAATTCCTTGCACAGCATGAGCAACACTCAAATACCAGAGTTGCCATTGCAGGAGGGGCAGACGTTCCCCGGGGGTTCCCATTGTTTTAGAACCTGGGGGGTTTGTGCGACCTTGCCACAAGGGTTCTGCCTCATTAGGATAAAGGGCATCCACCGCAGCAATATCGTTAGCGGTAATGAATCCTTGGGTAACGTAGCGCCGGATTAATTCCTGCCCTTTTTGGTTGAGACCGCGTTGCAACAGGGTTTGCTGAGATGCTTCACTGTAAATCCAGAGGTCTGAGGGCTTAGTGACGACAGAAGCAGGGCCGACGCCGCGTAGATAGCGGACGTAATCAAATAACATTCCGTCGGGGTTGCGCTTGAGGACTTCTGTTAACAACCAGGAGTAGTCCCGACGAGCTTGAGGACTGTAGGGGTCGATAAACCCGTGATTGGCATGACTTTCCCCGACCTCTTCATGCAAGCTGGGATCCTGCATAGCGGTGAGGGTGTTCTGCCCTTGGCCGTTCCGGGCGAGTGCACCTTGGCGATCGGGGAGTTGGGCGTAGCTGTAGCCAAAGTTCATGGTGAACAACCAGGCATAGGCTTTAAGCCCACGTTCTTGGGCTTTTTGGATACTTTCGGCTAAAAGGTCGGCATTTTCATAGCCAGGGATCCGAACGACGGAAGGCCAAGGGGTGTTGTTTTCGGCCTGGGGTAGAAGGACTTGGCCGTCATAAAAGGCTTCAATGTAGACTTGGTTGTAACCCTTGTTAACGACTCTATCGAGGAGAGCATCTAAGGCTCCGGGTTGAAGATCGCAGGGATACAGACGTAACCAGAGGGCTTGATTTTGGGGCCAAGTTTGCTGGCGACAGTCCTGTAAGCGTTCGGCTTCTTTGGTGAGAAAAGCTTGATAGCGATCGCGAGCAGCCTGATCGCCGTCCAGGGAGGCTTGGCGCAGTTGTTCTTTTTCGGCGATATCTGCTGGAGAAGCCAGACAGGACCCTTGAACTTGGGAGTGGGCCGGTTGGCTCCAGAATGTGGGACTCACGATCGCGGTTAGAACCGTTGCCAGTAAACCGCGATAAAAATGCTGCAAGTCAAGCGTCATCGCTGTTTTAGGTTTAAAATTTTTTTGGAGACGATTAGACATCAGATACCCGTACAGAATCCACGCAGAAGTTTCTCAGCACTGTTCAGTTCTATCTTAGTTTTTCAGCATGATTGCCAGCCTTTGATTAGATTTGGGTTTGGCAACGATCTCTAAGCGCCAAGGGTTTCATGTGATCCCCTTACCCATCAACTGGGGGACTAATCGATTGACTCATTTTTTTGGGCGAGGGCTAGGTTGCGATCGCCCAAAAAAGACCGGCACCCGAGGAGTTGATTTTCAACTCAGCAACCCCATCCCGGATGGGAAATTGCTAAGTTAAGTTCCGCGACTCAGCGCCGATTCTACCTGTTTGAACTCCTGTTCAAGACGCTCTTTCAACTTTTTGGGGACCGGACGGTTAGGATAAGAATTATAATGTCCAGCTAACCCATTCAAGGCGGTTTGCATGGTGGTAAAGGAAGCCAGCTTCGCTACGGACTCATCCCGACGATAGCGGGCAAAAAATTCGTTGATTCTTAAACGGGCATCAGCCTGGGCAGAGGATTTCTCCGGGGAATCCTCCGGCAGTTCGATCGCCGTTCTCATACTATTAACCAAGGAGAGGGTATCTTGGCGATAATCGCCTGTGAGCAGTCCATTACCCGAACAGCCCACCAAGGCGATCGCCATGACCAAGACTAGGGCCAGAAGGCGGGACCAATATTGTTTTAGGGGGATCATACAAACCAATCGTGTTATCAAAATTAACGTCTATCGTATCTTGAATTGAGGAGTGGCGATCCCATCAAGGATTAGAAATTTTTGGGGCATTCATCAACTTAACTTCGGTTAAATGCCTCCAACCCATGCGCGATCGCCAGCCACAACAGTCCCTCAATTCTTCTGGCTTCATCCTTGATGAGCCGTCAGCCCTTCAGAACGTCGTCCTTGATTGTAACAGATTGTTAAGTACAGCTCTCCATAGACTCCTGAATCACCTAGGAATAAAAATTTCGAGCCGATGGCGACGAGAATGCCCTCATTACCTGAGCAAAACTTGCCCTACAGATTAAGCGTTACAATAGAACCTTATACTGAATACTGAATGTGGCTCACCCCAATCCACCAAACATTACCAGAGTTCCAATCAACGGGTGATCTGCGATCGCGGAATGTTTAGTACCCTGGGGTATAGGGGACGAGAAAATACCTGCAGAGTCGAAGGGACAAGGATGCCGGTAACGGAATCGAGTCAACCGGCTATCAAGCAGGAACTCCAGATCAGAAATCTGGGGAATCTCCCTCTCCATTGCGTGGCAGTGGGAAGGAGAGAAGTCAAATGATTAAACAGAAATCACGAATCAAAGGGTCAATGAATATGGCACAAGAGCCTGTTTCTCCAGTGGTGCTAGTAATTTTAGATGGTTGGGGAGTCAGCGAATTAACCACAGGAAATGCTATTGCTGCTGCCAAAACACCCGTGATGGACAGCCTTCGGGCCGCCTATCCGAATACAACCATTCGCACATCCGGAAAAGCAGTGGGACTGCCGGAAGGTCAAATGGGCAATTCTGAAGTCGGTCACATGAATATTGGTGCCGGTCGAATTGTCAAACAAGAACTCCTGCGGATCACTGATGCGGTGGAAGATGGCTCCATCGTGAACAATCCGGCACTGGTTAAAGTTTGCCAAGACATTAAAGAAAGCGGCGGAAAACTCCACCTCATGGGGCTTTGCTCCGAGGGAGGGGTTCATTCCCACCAAAATCATTTAATTGGACTACTCAGCCTCGCTAAAGCCCAAGGTCTGACTAACGTTTGTATCCACGCCATCACTGATGGCCGGGATACCTCTCCCAGAGATGGAGCAGAAGCCCTCAGAAAAATCGAAGCAGCCGCCCAGGAAATCGGCGTGGGTCGCATCGTGACCCTCAGTGGTCGATATTATGCGATGGATCGCGATAACCGCTGGAATCGGGTAGAAATGGCCTATAAAGTCATGACCACCGATGGACCCGGTGACGGTCGTTCGGTCATCGAACACTTAAAAGAGTCTTACACCCAGGACCTCACCGATGAATTCGTTCTGCCGGTTCGGATTGCACCGGGAGCCGTAGAATCGGGAGATGGGGTCATCTTCTTTAACTTCCGGCCCGATCGCTCCAGACAACTCACCAGCGCTTTTGTAGACCCCAATTTTCAAGGCTTTGAGCGGGAGAAAATTGAACCCCTCTCCTTTGCCACCTTTACCCAATACGATTCAGAACTGCCCGTGTTGGTGGCTTTTGAACCCCAAAACCTCAGCAATATTTTCGGCGAAGTCGTCTCCAATCACGGGTTACGGCAGTTGAGAGCAGCAGAAACGGAAAAGTATGCTCATGTCACCTATTTCTTTAACGGGGGTTTAGAGGAACCCTTTGAAGGCGAGGACCGAGAATTAGTCCAGTCGCCGATGGTGGCAACCTACGACAAAGCCCCGGAAATGTCTGCTGAGGCGGTCACCGATGTGGTGGTTGCCGCCGTGAAAAAACAGATTTACTCCCTGGTGGTGGTGAACTATGCTAACCCGGATATGGTGGGGCATACGGGAAATATTGAGGCCACCATTACCGCCATTGAAACTGTAGACCGCTGTTTGGGGCGCTTGCTGGATGCGATCGGTCGAGCCGGAGGCACTACCTTAATCATCGCCGATCATGGCAATGCCGAATATATGATCGATGAAGAAGGCAACCCCTGGACGGCTCACACCACCAATCCAGTCCCCTTAATTCTTGTTGAAGGAGAAGGGCGGAAAATTCCAGGACATGGCACTGAAGTCAAACTAAGAACGGATGCCTGTTTAGCCGATATTGCTCCCACTTTGCTGGAAATTTTACAACTACCTCAACCGGAGGAAATGACGGGACGTTCTGCTATTGAATCTCCTGTTTTTAACCTACAGTCCTCACTCGAACCCCTGCGAATTCCCGTCTAGGAAGCTCAGGGTCTGACATGGCGGTTTGTTCAAAGTCATTTTTTAATGGGAAATTGACAAATGACCTTGAACAAATCAGAGTAAATTAAAGAAGCACTCAATTTCACTGATTTAGCCAGGTATCGCAGTCATGAATATCTCAACTATCGTCGAACTCATTTGGTTATTTTCTGCCATCAGTTTAATTATTTTAGTCCTACTCCACAGCCCGAAAGGAGATGGAATTGGTGGAATTGGAGGACAAGCACAACTGTTTACGAGTGCTAAAAGTGCAGAAACAACCCTCAATCGGATCACTTGGGCCTTGACGATTATTTTTATGGGCCTAACGGTGATTTTAAGTGCCGGATGGCTTGGTTCTTAAAACGCGATCGCCTTTTGAACAATTCACTCCAATTTAACCCGGTTTCCCCTCAGAAGCCGGGTAATTTTTCACGGATTTTCTATTTTGATTTTTTCTGATTTTTAATAACAACATCTTTCACCTGTTGTTACTCCTCATGTCATCCATGAAATTGTTCAAACCGAGTCTAGGCAATGCTCAGACTGTAACCGAACCGATCGCCATTGGACGTGCGGTGCTGCAATTAGCCACTCCGGCGATCGCTCAACTGCTTCTCCAAGCCTTAGTTTTTCTCGCCGATCGCGCCATGTTGGGTCACTACAGCAGCATCGCCTTAGCCTCGATGCGAATTAGTGGACCCCTGCATTGGTGTCTCTATAGCACCCTTTCTGCCTTTTCCGTAGGCACGATCGCCCTCGTGGGACGCGCCGTGGGTGCCCAAGACAAATCCCTGAGTACCGCCACCCTGCGCGCCAGTCTGCTGCTGGCATTAGGGACGGGACTGGCGATCGCTGTCGGTAGCACTGTCGGTTTAAATCCTCTGTTGGCTTATCTTCCCTTCGGAACCCCGGAAGTCCAACAAGCTGCCTACGATTACCTCCAGATTATCTTCCTGGGAATGCCACTGCAACTGCTCTCCATTGTTGCCGCCGCAGCATTGCAAGCCTCGGGGAATACTCAAATTCCTTTGTTTGTGGGATTGGTTGCCAATGCGGTGAATATTTTGCTCAATTACTGCCTGATTTTCGGCAATTGGGGGGCATCTAACCTGGGAATAGCCGGTGCAGCGATCGCCAGTGTGACGGCAATGGCAATTAACGCCGTGATTTTAGGGATAATTTTGTATCGAGGGACTCAGCGTTTAACCTTACGCGATCGCGGGGGGGAACTCCAAGCCTTGCGCCGATTATTCCGCGTCTCAGTGCCAACATTCAATGAACGCCTGTTTCGGAGTTTAGGCTATCTGGGGTTTAGTGCAGCGATCGCCACCTTGGGGACCGAGGCAATGGCAGCCTATGAAATTACCTTGGGAATTGAGGAAATTTGCTACTACATTGCTGAAGGATTTGGCATTGCCACAGCGGCGATCGTTGCTCAACAATTAGGAGCAAATCGACCGGATCAAGCCACCAGCAGCAGCATTATTGCCACCGGATTAGCCGTTAGCTGTTTGAGTCTAGGTAGCCTGTTATTTGTAGGAATTCCCGAGGTATTGTTAGGGATTTTTTCCAAAGATGCGGACATTATTGCGGCGGCGGTGCCTTGTTTATATATAGCAGCAGTGGCGCAACCGTTTATGGCAATGAGTATGGCGATCGAGCAAGCACTCCGAGGTGCTGGAAATACGAAAACCGCTTTTTATGTCTCGGCGATCGGGTGGTTTGGGGTGCGATTATTTGCCACCTATATTTTTGCGTTTGTGTTGAATTGGGGATTAGTAGGGGTATGGATCGGTTCTACCTGTGATTGGATGATCCGGGCGTTGATCTTGGCGATCGTGTTTTGGCGCGGTAACTGGCGTGAGGTTACAGTCTAGGGAACGCATCCGGGCGATCGCCGCGATCGATTTCTGGCAGTCAAAGGAGGTAACCCGAGGCGGCATAATAGAAATGAGCCTCTGCTCGTCCACCTTCAGTGCTTTGAGCGCAGCTTTTATGGATAGATCCTCGATAGAACCGTTACTGGAAGACCTGAAAAACCCAACGGAGAAAGTCCGCGATCGCGCCACTCAAGAGCTTTGGCGAATCTGGTTCCATCAAAAAGGCGTCTATGGGTTGGACTTTCTCCAGCGTGCTCAAGTGCTGCTGGATCGGGGTAATTTGAAAGAGGCAGAGGCGGTTCTCACGGAACTGATTCAAGATCAGCCGGATTTTGCCGAAGCTTGGAATCGACGGGCGGTTCTGTATTACAGTATGGGGGACTATTACAAAGCCATAGAGGATTGCCGGGTGGCGATCGAACTCAATCCAGTTCATTTTGGTGCGCTACATGGACTCGGATTATGTTATGCCACCCTAGGAAAGTACCGAGACGCGATTCAGGCATTCCAACAAGCCCTCGCCATTCAGCCTTTTGCCCTCATTAATCAACGCTTAATCCTGGAATGCACAGCTCGATTGAGCTAGGGTTATGAGTCATGGATCCGGTGCCGCTTTAACCCTAAATTAAAAAAAAACTACACGAAACTCGTGTAGTTAGAACCCAAATATCTCACTAAATTGTTAATTTAACAAGGAATTTAAAGTTGAATTGATGAGGGAATTTAATGTTTGAATCGAGAGATAAAGATGGTGATTGTTTAAATTTTGAGTAGTTTTTAGAAAGTCTCAGAGAAAGAAAGGGAAAGAGTTCGGTAGATTACTCAGTGACTTTAATCCATCCCCGGCGCACCGCGTGCAGCAGACGGTCGATCGCCGCATAATCTTCAGAATTGAGGGTATTTTCTAAAAGAGCAGCCATCAAACCTTCCCGTTGGTTGACTGTGAGAGAACCGACATTCCAGGCTTGACCGAAGACTTCAGCAATCAGGGAGGTGGAGTAAAGGGTGGGTACTTGCATAGGGAGGTGGGGTTGAACTCTACTCTTTTAATATCCCCTGAAACTCCAGCTTTAACAGCGATCGCAAGGGTGGGTAAGGCGTGATAATTATCAAAATGCGGGGTGATTTCAAGCCCAGGACAGCAGAGGAACAGATCAGAGCTTACTTGTGATCCCCATCACTGGAACCCGGAAAGCAGCCCCCGCAGGAGGCCCAGTTATCCCCCCTAGAGGGCAAAGAGTGGGAAAGGCTTTAAATTCTCAAGGGAGTCAATTCCAGGAAAAGATCTGGATAAACCTACTGCCCTGTTGTATTGCTAATCCAGACGAGAAGGCGACAGAACCAGACAAATTGAGACCGCAACAGAGAATCCCTCGATTCTGTTTTGCGATCGCCTTAGCAGCCACTCGGGAACCCTAAGCAAAGCCTGAAACTGCTGCAAAGTCGGTTCACTCAGCATCTCGAAGCCCTCCCAATTTAGAGTAGAACCCGGGATGAAGAATTCCCAATCTACGCTAACGTTATTAAGATTGTTGATGCAACGCGGGGTATCCAACGGGATAGACAAAGATGAAATTGATGCGCTTAGTATTCCGAATTTTCCAGCAAAGACAACCGCAGCGCCGCATGGGTGCAGGGCAGTTATCAAACGACCTGTGGTCCTTATATCGGCGCATTGCGGGTACTTTTTTCACGGGAAATCCACTCAAAATCCAGTTTATAATCTGGGGTTGTTTACTCTTGTTATTGCTCAACGTTCCACCAGGGACTGCCCAGTATCCGCGCCCAGTGATGCCGCCTGCGGTTGCGCCCCCGACTTCAGTCCCTACGCCCATTAACACCCCTGGAATTCAGCGGAACTCCCCTGAAATGACCCAACTCCAATTTCCATTGCAAGGGGATGATCGGGTTCAAAAACTCGTCAGCGTCGGCCATCAGCACGAATTTCGAGGGGTCTGGGTGGCATCGGTGGCTAACATTGATTGGCCCTCTGCTAGTAATCTTTCCGTAGACCAGCAAAAAGCGGAACTAGTGGCAATTTTGGACCAGATGCAATCTTTAAATTTGAATGCCCTGGTCCTCCAAATTCGCCCTAATGGAGACGCCTTTTATGCGTCGCAAATTGAGCCTTGGAGTGGATGGCTGACGGGAACTCAGGGACAAGCGCCCCAACCTTTTGATGACCCCCTAGAGTTTGCGATCGCCGAAAGTCACAAGCGCAATATCGAGCTTCATGCTTGGTTTAACCCCTACCGCGCTAAAATGCCGGGAGAAAAATATGCCCTGAGTTCCAACCACATGGCTTCCATGTTTCCCCAATACGCCTATCAATATGGGGATTTACTTTGGATGGACCCTGGGGCTAAAGAAGTCCAAGACCGGGCTTATGATGTGATTATGGATGTGGTCCGTCGTTATGATGTGGATGGCATTCATATTGATGACTATTTCTACCCCTATCCCCAAGAAGGGGTGCGTTTCCCCGATAACGCGACTTATGCTGCCTATCAGAACAGTGGCGGAACCCTTGCACTCGCGGATTGGCGGAGAAAAAACGTCAACGATGCGATCGAACGGATTTGGAACGGCATCAAAACCGAAAAACCCTACGTTAAATTTGGGATTAGTCCCTTTGGCATTTATCGTCCGGGAAAAGCCCAGGGAATTGTCGGGTTTGACCAATATGATGGACTTTATGCCGACGTTAAAAAATGGCTGGATGAAGGGTGGCTCGATTATCTGGCCCCTCAACTCTATTGGCGGATTGACCCCCCTCAACAAAGCTATCCGGTTTTATTAAACTGGTGGAGTCAAAATAATCCCCTGCGTCGTCATATTTATGCCGGAAACTATCTGAGCAAACTCGATGGCAATGGTTGGCCGATTTCTGAGTTTGAAAGACAGGTAGAAATTTCTCGCCAAGCGGTGGATCAACTATCCCTGGGTAATATTTTCTTTAGCATGAAAGTGTTTAAGGAAAATTGGCTGGGAATCAATGAGCGTTTTAGAGCAGCCGTCTATCCGTCTCAGGCGCTGCCTCCAACGATGCCTTGGTTAGATGCAATTCCTCCAGCAGCGCCAACAGGTGTCCGTGCCAGTGAGAATGCGATCGCCTGGGATGCGCCTAATAATGATGTTCGCTACTGGACGGTTTATCGTCAAAATGGCAATCAATGGCAACTGGTCAAAGTTCTGAATTCCGGTGCCAATTCCATCACCGGATTGCAACCCGGAAGCTATGCCGTTTGTAGCGTAGACCGCATGGCGAATGAAAGCCCCGGTGTTGTGGTTTCTCTATAACTTAAATCGAACTAAATTAGCCTCCCATCCTCAGAGATGGAGCTATCAGAAAAAGGCCCCCTTTTCGGGGCTTTTTTATTATTCCTAGTTACGACTTCAGTCGTTTGTTTTATTCCGCCGTCAATTTGGGCATACAATTGTTATATTAAATCAAAGAATACCTCATTGACTGGGAAGATTTCGAGGTAAAATAATGGTACAAAAGTTTTATAGCTTAACCGATGAAGAACTGCTGCAAATCAGCTCACAAAACCCTGAATTGAGATTTGAGCGGAATGCAGATGGAACGTTAGAGACTATGCCACCCACCGGAGGAATTTCTAGTAATCGAGAACTGAAAGCCGGTGCCTACCTATTGTATTGGGTAGAACAGCATGAGTTGGGGGAAGTCTTTAGCTCAAGTGCTGGGTTTAAATTAGCTAATGGTGCAGTGCGATCGCCTGATGCTGCCTTTGTAGCAAAAGGACGTTTACCCGCAGGATGGGATCAGGGAACCGATGAATTTTTAAATCTTGCTCCAGATTTTGTCATAGAAATTCGCTCCAAAACAGACGGACTAGAAAAACTCAAGAATAAAATGCAAGAATATATTGAAAATGGGGTGCAGTTGGGATGGTTAATTGATCGCCAAAATCAGCAGGCGTTCGTTTATCGGGCGGATGGTTCCATCACCCAGTATCCTGCAACTGCAACCTTAAACGGTGAAAATGTTGTCCCTGGGTTCACCTTAGCACTCAAATCCCTGCTTTAAGCCTTGGGTAAATTACTCATTATTTTTATTCTAAAGTCTTGATTGTCAAGACTTGAGGCGGGACCGAATCCGGAGGATAGAGGAAATCCACCTGAACCGATCGCACCTCATTCGGGGCTAAATTTAAGGTAACTAAGGGGTCGAGAATCTGTCCCCGACGATGCCATAAATGCAGGTAACGGGTGATAGCTTCTCCGTTGTCATCGGTATATTGTAAGCGGACCGTTGAGCGGAAAAAAGGATAATCCCAAGGGGGTTGACGAAAGATTAATCCGCCTTTGGATAACCGTTCTTCTTTCATCGGAGTTTCGAGAGTAACTGCCACTTGTTGCGGGCGATCGCTCTCGTTTCGCAGGGGTAAAGTTAAATCATAATGCACTCCATAATTCGCATGGGATTCATAGGCTGTATCCGGATAGCGAACTAACAATTTTGCTGCTTGACTTTGACCTGTTCCTAATGTACCAGCGCGTAAGGTACTAATCACATAAGACACGGCTTTTGCGGGGTCTGGAAGCGCTAAATATTCACTCCCTTCATCCACTAAATTTGCCTCCCATTTCGACCCTTCCTGAACTCCAGCCACGCGACTATAAATTAGTTGCCCGCTGACTTGTTCCGGTGGGCTGGGGGTTTTATCTCGGGGTAAAGCTAAATTACCCGTCGTTAAAAGTTGCTGCCATTCTTCCAAATTTGGGGCCCGTTCCGTTCCATTCACATCCGTTTTAGCATAAAGGGCTAAAGATGCTAAATATACCGGACCATCACTCTGTAATCGCAGAAAAGTAGAACGACCATTAATGGGTTTTTCTAAGCCTTTAACGGGAATTGGATGATTCATTAACATCCGACTTTCTCCCGGGGGAATGACTAAAGTTTCGGGTAAATCCGCTTGTCTGATTCCCCGCAATACATTATCAACGGCTCGAATTCCCGGCCCTGAATAAATCTCCCCATTAGGATTATCACTCATGGCGGGTTTTTCTTTAAAAGGAGCATCAGGTTCTAGTAAATAACTTGCGCCTTCCGGGACGGTTACCGTAACAGCTTCCGCGCCCGGATTATTGACTAAAATCCCGATATAAAGGGTTTGTAAATTCGGGGGAGTATGGGTAAAATGGTGAGCAAATAGCTCAAATTGATTGTTAAAGGCAAAATTGAGATGGGCGGCTGGGACTTGTTTGCCTTCTGGGGGAAAGGTAGAGAGTAAAATGCCTTCAACTTTGACCCATTCGGGGCTATTACTATTAAACATGGGGACTTGATCTAATCCACCGGGAAGCGATCGCACAACGTTGGATTTCACAATTTCTTGAGGCGATGCCGCTTGTGCTGAGTTGGGCGGTTTACCATCAGGAATTCCCGCATCAATTCCCGGGGAGTTGGGGTCAGCTTTCGTAACACAGCCGCCTGTCAATAGCACTAATAGCCCACAAAACCCTATAGCACTCAACCGACTGACCGAAGTCTGCATAAAATTTAAGGCTCAGTAATTAATAGTTCTATTATAGAGCGAGTTCCAATCCATTTGGCAAGGGATACCGGCCCGAAAAGGTTGGAGTAGCGCACATCTAAGCAATTCCCACGACTTTGCATTTTGCTCGCTATTTTGATGGGAGAGGGAAAGGCTTTTACGGGGAAGATAGTTGTTGCCACCGCAATACATAGATGGGAACCTTAAACCACAGATTGTCGGGTTCTGGAACCCTAACTTGAATCACTTTAAGATAGCCTGGGTCAGCTTCAATCCAGGTAGAATTCCCGAGATAAGCTAAGATATGTTCTCCATCTACAGTAACTGCTAAGTCCCCCGGTTGAATGATATGATGGTTTAATTCATTAATACTGGCGGCTTGTTGTCCTCTTTTGGTAAAATTGCGATATTCATCCCTTAAAGCATCGGCCCCGGCATCATACCACCACATTTCTATTCCCTTTCTAACCAGTGCAGGATTGAGGGTTTTTAGGCCGAGTTTCCAGTTCGCTTGAATTAAACCTTGCCGGACTAATCCGGAACAGTCAATTCCTAAATGGTTTTCGCCACCCCAAAGATAGGAGGTGCCATCATAGCGTTGGAGTTCCCGGATATAAGCGGCTTGTAACATTTTTTGATCCGCCGGATGTCCAGGTAAAATGAGAAAAAGACTTAAGGCGATCGCCAAGGATAAGTTAACGTAGCGAACTTGCTTTTTATGCCAATATAAAAATAACCACCCGCCCCAGAGTAATAGCCCTAGGATGAGGGTGGTTAAGCGCATGAGGCCGTAACTAATGGGCTGAATTAACAGGACAACCAATAACGACAGTAAAACATACCACAGGGTAAATAATTGGCGTCGGGTAATCGATTTGAGAACCATATTGCGATCGCCACAAAAAACAGGATATTAGGGGAAGTCAGTAGAAAATCCCCGATTCAAGGCGTTATAAAATAGCTGACTGTATCGACTCAGCCTCTTGACACACAGATGACTGTAATTAACAAATTTAAAGGGATGGAGGATGCCGTTTCAACCGGGTTAACTCTTCAAACTTATCGGGAATCCAGATCGAGGGATCAGTTTCAAGGAAAACCCGGTTGAAATGGTATTAGCGGACTAAGGTGAGTTCTTTTTCTTCCACAACCGATGCTTGGGGTTCGGTGTCTACGGTGGAGAACACGTCCGATGGCATAATCAACTCATCGGTTGAGGAAAATTCTGGATGTTCGGGACTGCGATCGCCTGCCAGACGACGGATTGCCAAAATACTAGCACCCGCTGTCAATGCTGCACCGCCTAGGAAAATGGCTTTCGGGATTCCTGTAGAATTGGAGAGGTTTTGACTCGATAGAGTTCGTCCTTTCGCGAAAGGACAGCCTGATGCTTGTGCCTCGGAGGTCATTAAAATTCCTGTGGCAATAGCTGCAGTAGACAGAATTCCGGCTAAAACGTGTTTGGGTTTCATCAGCAATTTTTTAAAGAAATGACAACGCTTTTACCTATTATGTACAAAATTTTTAAAATGGCAAGGTCTGTCACGGAACCCCTACAATTGCTGCAATTTACATAGCAGACTAACTTAGGTTCCGGGTGGCAGGGGTGACTCCTAATTGATTGAACGAGGGCAGAGTTAAGGCGATTGAACTGTTGAAGTCTTGATTGACATCTGTCGATCGGTTGATTTTCAGAGAAGTTTCCGCAATTGCTACTTGGCGACATTAATCTACCGTAAAATTAAACCAACGGGAGAAAATCTGCCGGGAGTGTGATGCGGGTTGGGATGCACCCCTGATGAGTTCATTCAGTGGGGGGTCAATAGACCTCTGGCAAGATAACGGATTGATCCCCTTCCCCCGCTTAAATCCCCGTCCCGCTTTGCTTTCCCTCCCCTCGTGCTTAAATCCCCCTCCCATCTCTCTTAAGAAGCGGGAGGCCAGATGAATCCATGTTGAATTGATTGAACCGGGGAAGTAAGCGGAATACATATTGAGTTACTGGGGGCTTTTTAGAATTTTGCAAGAGGTCTAATATAACGGGTTTTGCTCGCCTGAACTGCGAAAAAACTGCCTAAATTTCCCTGGTCAAGAGGGACTTTTACCGGAAAACTGGACCGGAATCGGTTGAGAAACGCTATATTTCGGAATAGGACAGCCAGGGGGTGAATCTTTCTGATTCGACCGGGGGTGACGGAAGAGCTAAAATTTTCTAAATCTTGACTGGGTTAGCTCTTGCATCGCTCAAATCTGGCTCAATGGAACGGTCTTGCTAGGTCAATTGGGGTTCTATAGATTGTAGGAAAATGATAGAGGAAATCGATGACGGTAAGAATAATTTTGTTTGATTTTGATGGGACGATTGCGGATACGCTAGATTCTATTGTTAAAATCACTAATCGGTTGGCTGGAGAGTTTGGATATAAAAAAACCACTCAAGAAGATGTGGAGTATATGAGGGATATGAATTCAATGCAAATCATTAAAACCTCTGGCATTCCCATTTTTAAAGTCCCTTTTTTGTTGCAAATGGTTAAACTAGAATTAAATCATGAGATTCAAAATTTAAAGCCTATACCTGGTATTTTAGAAGCCCTGCAAAATTTGAGCAAAAAAGATTATAAGCTAGGAATTGTCACGTCTAATTCCTTGGAAAATGTCAAGGGGTTTTTAGAAAGAAATGAAATGATTAAGCTGTTTAGCTTTATTCATGCTGGTTCTACCTTGTTTGGAAAAAATAAAGTGATTAAAAGTTTTTTAAAAAAAGAAGGAGTTTCTCCCGAAAAAGTCATTTATGTTGGAGATGAAACCCGAGATATAGAAGCGGCCAGGAAAGCAAAAATCAAAGTAATCGCTGTGAGTTGGGGATTTAATTCTAAAACTGTTTTATCTAAACATAACCCTGATTTAGCGATTAATAACCCCCAGGATTTGATTGAGGCGATCGCCCGGTTAGAATAAGCTACCAGGCTGGAATTATTCAGAGGCTTATAGAATGCTATTTTTGAACTCAAACTGAGGATTCAAGTCGCGACTCAACTGCTGTCCCTGATTTAAACTACAAATTTACGTCAGCCCCGGGTTTCAAAATCCACAGGGATACTGGACTCACTTAATGAGGCTGTTACCGGAGTTAGGGGCCAGATTTGATGTTGCTGTCTATGAAAGGTCTTCAGAAACTTAGCCCCTGTTCCTGGGATATAATGTTGTACAGATGCGGTGGAGAGATGGATGTAAGCCGGGTTATTCTGCCTTGTGTTTACTCCGCCATACACCCCAAATCTATTGATAATTGTTCAATTTAAATTGATATTTTATCCAAATTCAGAAATAAAAATTGCCGGAATTAGACACGAGTCTATCTAAAAAATGGGTGCAGAACTAGGAGAAAATATGGCAGATATCAATCCCGCTAATTGGTTAGCAGAACGAACGGCATTAAGTTGTTTGTCCGAACCTGTACTAATAGCGATCGCCCAAGTTGTCGAGGAGCAAATCTTACCCGCAAACCAGGCGATCGCTGAACAGGGAAAAACCCCCAACGGATTCTACATCCTTCGAGAAGGAGAGTTACAAACGTCCTTAAAAAATGCCCTTCGTTCCCCCAATGAATTGAGTCCCGGTTGCACGATTAACTTGCGCGCATTACTCTTAGACCAACCTCCAGAACAGACGATTTCTACCGTCACTGAATCTAAATTCTGGTTTGTTCCAGCGGACCAAGTTCAAGAATTAGTCCGGCAATACCCAGAAATTACCCAAACCCTGACCCGACAACTCGCCCAAGAACTGGCGGAGGTGTCGAATGCTTTAACTTATGAACAAGAAAGACAAGATGCTTTACGTCCCTATTTTGTTAACAAAGCAAAACGGGGAATTGTGGGCAGAAGTCGTTATGCGCAACGTCTCAGACAGCAGATTAGAGAGGCAGGGTCTGATAGGCGATCAGTCTATATTTTTGGGGAACCGGGATTAGAAAAAGATAATATTGCCGCCCTGATTCACTATGGTTCCCCCCACCGTCGGCAACCCATTGTCAAAATTGACTGTGGGATTCTCCAAAAAGGGGGGGCAGAACTCTTTGGACGGGCGGGAGGGAAACCGGGACTGATTGAATGGTTGGGAGAAGGGACACTCATTTTAAACAAAATTGAGGAACTCCCTTCAGAACTGTTTGAGGCGATCGCCACCCTATTCAAAACGGGAACTTATACACCCGTTACCCGAGAAGGGGATACTCCCGCCGCCCCTAAATCCACCCCGGCCAAAATTTTAGCGATCGCAGAAAAACAGCTTCCGGCGATCGCCCCCCATCTGGACCAAATCCTCAAAGTGCCTCCCCTGCGAGTCCGAAAAGCTGATATTGCCGCTCAAGTCGAGTATTATATTAGCTTGTACTGTCGGGCCAAAGGGCTAACCAAACCGCAACTCACCCCCGAAGCCCTCCGACGTCTGCAATCTTATGATTTCCCCGGCAATATTCGGGAGTTGCAAAACTTAGTAGAACGAGCGATCGTCCAGTCAGATTGTGCCCGAGAATTAACGGAAGAAATTTTCTGGTCAGCCCAAGGGAAGAAAAAGCGATTCCGCTTCAATTTACTGAATGCTTATCCCAAATTGCGCCATTTTCTGCGGAGTCCTTGGTGGCCCGATCGCATTAATTATGGTTTTACTGTTGTTGCCTTTGCCCTAGTCATTGCTATCTTATTTCTTGGTCCACAATCCCGCGATCGCAACTTTGCCCTCAACTTCTTTTGGGCCTGGTGGTGGCCCTTAGTTCTATTCGCCTTTCCCTTTGTTGGTCGCTTGTGGTGTGCCGTTTGTCCCTTCATGATTTATGGAGAAATTACCCAAAAAATCTCCGAAAAATTATTAAAACATAACCTCAAACCCTGGCCCCGACAGCAAGCGGAAAAATGGGGTGGCTGGTTTCTATTTGGCTTATTTACCCTAATTTTTCTCTGGGAAGAACTCTGGCATTTAGAAAATACTGCCTATCTCTCCGCCTGGTTACTCCTGTTAATCACCGCTGGGGCAATGATTTGTTCCGCCATCTTTGAACGGCGGTTTTGGTGCCGATACCTCTGTCCCATTGGCGGCATGAATGGACTGTTTGCCAAACTCTCCATGACCGAATTAAGAGCACAACAAGGAACCTGTTCCGCCGAATGCACTACCTATCAATGTTATAAAGGCGGTCCGCAAAAAGGAGAAGGACTGGCGACCGACGGTTGTCCTCTCTATTCTCATCCCGCCCAGTTAGAAGATAACCGAGATTGTGTTTTATGCATGACCTGTTTAAAAGCTTGTCCCCATCGGTCTGTAGAATTCAACTTACGCCCGCCGGGAATTGATTTGTGGACCACTCATCAGCCCCGTTCCTATGAAGTCGCCTTGTTGCTGTTACTTTTAGGGGGAATCTTTCTGCATCGGTTGCCCGAGATTAATGCAGTCTTAGGATTAGGGATTGATTTAAGCCAATTTTGGTCCCATTTGGGATTGTCCCTAGCTGCATTAGGAGTTCCTGCGGCAGTTGTGTTACTGGCCGGGGTGGCGATCGCCCAACTCAACCGCACCTTTAAATCTAAACCCTTTGTTCAATTAGCTTATGGCTATTTGCCCTTAGTTTTAGGGGGTAGTTTAGCCCATTATTTGCGCTTGGGATTAGGAGAAGCGGGACGGATTTTACCCGTTACCTTTGCCACCTTTGGATTGAGTGGGGAAGGATTGCCCGTCTGGATTGCCCATCCCGCAGTGATTGCCTTTTTGCAGGGAACCACCCTCATTGCTGCGGTGGGGTTCAGCATTGTGTTAACCCAAAAAATTGGTAGAGAGTCCCTGCGATCGCTGATTCCCCAACATTTAGTCACCCTTGGATTAGCTTTGGGGATGTGGGTTATTATCGTTGGGTAAAAAAGATGGAGATGCATTCGCAGCCCCTCTGGAGTCAGAATTAAATCAGGAGTAACGAGATCGTGCTCGATAGTCTCATTAAAATTACCGTGATCGGCGTCGGGGGTGGCGGGTGTAATGCCATCAACCGGATGATTGCTAGTGATCTGTCTGGGGTAGAATTTGTAGGGATCAACACCGATGCTAGAGCGTTAGCCCAATGCCGTGCCGATCGCCGCATTCAAATCGGGCAGAAACTCACCCAGGGGTTAGGAACTGGGGGAAATCCCCTGATCGGACAAAAAGCGGCGGAAGATGCCCGGAGTCAAATTGCTGCCGCAATGGAAGGGAGTGATTTAGTCTTTATTACCGCAGGCATGGGCGGGGGAACCGGCACTGGGGCCACTCCCATTGTCGCCGAAATTGCCAAACAGCAAGGGGCACTCACCATTGGGGTGTTGACTCGTCCCTTTGCCTTTGAGGGGAAACGGCGCAGTCATCTTGCCGATGAAGCGATTACGGCATTACAGAGTCGCTTGGATACGGCGATCGCCGTTCCCAATGAGAAATTATTGTCCGTGATTTCTGACAATATGCCAGTTCAGGATGCCTTTGGCGTGGCGGATGATATCCTGCGCCAAGGGGTACAAGGGATTTCCGATTTAATTGTGATTCCTGGGGTGGTGAATGTGGATTTTGCCGACGTGCGATCGGTCATGAGTCGCGCCGGAACTGCTTTATTGGGAATCGGAATTGGACAAGGACAATCCCGCGCGCGACAAGCAGCGATTTCGGCGATGTCTTCTCCCTTTTTAGATTGTTCCATTAATGGGGCCAAAGGGGTTGTTTTTAACATTACCTGCGGCATGGATCTCACCTTACATGAAGTGAATCTGGCAGCAGCAGAAGTCTATAACGTGGTGGATCCTGATGCCAATATTATTTTTGGGGCCGTGATTGACGATCGCCTGCATGGCGAAATGAGAATGACCTTAATCGCCACCGGATTTTCCAATCAAGAATCCCAGGTTTCTCTCCCTCAAACCCGGGTAGTCACGACTCCCCCCCCTCAATCTCGGATTGCCAAACCTCCACTCCCCAACCCTCAACCCGAAATACCCCCTCAAAGTTGGCCCGGATTGGACCTGCCTGATTTTTTCCCCCCTCGGCGGGGGAGATAGGAAGATGGGGGAGATAGGGAAGATGTTTAATAGGACGACTGAAGCCATTTCCCGTCCATGTTCAACGTCATGACTCAAGTCGTTTCATCTCCCCATCCTCCCTATCCCCCTCCAGATTCCAAGGATTCTAATCCCATGAATTGCAAGAGAGTGTCCCATTGGGTTTGATTAGAACCATCCTCTAGGGGAAGTAGACTGATGTCAGCTAAACTGCTGAAGGCATCCATCCAGAATCCCGCTTCCGCATAAATTTGGGGATAATTGCTGGGGGAGGCTTGTTGTAACTGAGTTGCCAGATTTCCGGAGAGGGGGAGGCGCTGAACGGTCCCAGCCAGGGTTAAATTCTGGGAGGGAGAGATGGGATTACAAATGATTGTAAATGACCAGGAATAGATATTTTCAAAATCTAAGGGTTCTAGGTTAATAAAACCGGGGAGTTGCAGGCGAATTATACCGGAATTTCCGGTGATAGCAAATCGAAGTTTATAAAGGATTTGATTACGGTCATTTAAAAGGAGGAATTCAGCATTTTGGGCCGAGGTTTCCGGGATGTAAAAGAAAAAAGAGGGGAGTCCTTGGACTGTGGAAATTTGATTCTGATTAGGGGGGAGTAATGGCATAAATGAGGGATCGGTTGCCATCGCCCCTAGGTTACAGGCATTGGTTTCTTCTACTGGGGAATTTTGAGTCACTTGGGAAGGCGCAATCCAGCCAATCGGTTCTGTGGCGATCGCTCTTGTTGGCAACTGACAAGCCCCCAAGATTAAAAACGACACCCAATAAGTCACCCTGATCATTCGGCAAAGCGGTGTCTGCAACATAGTGGTTCTTTAAGAAACGCGCGACAACAACGGTAGATGGATTTATTTTAAGCCCTCGGTTGGATGCCAATCCATGTCATCCTGGGTCAGACTATACCGAATTCTCGTTAAATTGGAGTCCTCCCCCTAGTGTAGCAACAGATAATGTTGGAAGATTGAACCGTTTGGCGCTGAACCCGGTCAAAAGCAGAAGGAGTCCGGCATCCTTGTCGAAAAAGCACATTTTTATCCCTCTCGTGCATCCTTAAACTATTGGAATTAACTTCGGCTTATACAATTACGGTCTGCTAATCGATCATTATGCGGTCTCAATCTCCCCTATCCATTCGTCAAGGGTCCCAACAGCAGTGGGATAGTCCAATTCCCCATGACCCCCGGTGCCGATCGCTGGGAATCTCGATGAGAACCGGACGGCTGTTCTTCTGTATGGCGATCGCGGTGGGATTAGTCGGGTGTCCCAGCCTTTTTAACCGAGAGGCGGAAGGTCAACCCGCGACTCCAGGTGGGTCCAGAGAACGACAACGGGGACCGAGTTCTCCCAGTGTCGAGGTGGCAGTCGCCCAGACGGACAGCTTACGCGAACCCGTGACTTATAGCGGCAATACCGAACCTTTTCGAGAGGTTTCTGTTCGGGCCCAAACCGAAGGACGCTTACTGGATATGACGGTAGACCTAGGCGATCGCGTTGAACAAGGAGAAATTGTTGCTCAACTCGATGACACCCTCCTAGAAATCTCCCTCGGAGAAGCTGAAGCGGAATTAGCCGCCCGGGAATCCGATGTGGTCCGCGCCCGCAATGAGGTCAGAAATGCCCAAATTCAGGTCGATCAAGCCCTGGTGGAACTCCAACAGGTTCAAAAAGATGCAGAACGGTTTCTCGCTTTAGCGGCTGAAGGGGCCGTTTCTCGTCAACAGGGAGAACTCGCCCAAACCGAAGCTGAAGTCGCAGCGCAAACGGTGCGATCGGCCCGAGAACAGATTCTGATTGAACAAGAATCGGTGAGTAGTGCCGAACAGCTTGTCAAGGCCCAACGGGCTGTAGTCGCCCAAGCCCGAGAACGCCGGTCTTATGCCTTTTTACGGTCCCCGATTACCGGAGTGGTTCTCGATCGCCTGACGGAACCGGGAAATCTCGTGCAACCGGGTGGGGATGTGTTAAAAATTGGCGATTTTAGTCAGGTCAAGGCGATCGTTCCCGTGGCGGAACTCGCTTTAGCCCAGGTTCGAGTCGGACAAGCCGTTACCGTCACTTTAGATGCCTTGGGTGGGGAAGTGGTTGAAGGGCGAGTCAGTCGCATTTCTCCGGTCTCCAATGTGGCAACGCGACAAATTCCCGTAGAAGTGACCATTCCTAACCCGGATGGCCGGATTGGGAGTGGGTTGCTGGTTCGGGTCACCTTTGATACCCAAACTACAGAACGAGTGGTGATTCCAGAAAACGCCTTGCAAGGGGAAGAGGAAAATACCGTGTTTGTGCTTAAGGAGGCAGAGGGGACCGCCACCGTGGAAGCGCGAATAGTCCAAATTGGGGAACGCTTGAATAATCAAGTGGAAATTCTCTCGGGACTGTCCCCAGGGGAACGCTATGTGACCCGCAGCAGTCGCCCCCTGTCCAGTGGGGATGAGGTCCGCTTGAGTGCCTTGTCAGAATCATAAATGGGGCGTGGGTTTCCTCATCATGCTGGGGAATTGAGGCGATCGCCGGGAATGTGCTGCCATCAGGGTTCATCCCACTTTTAAATCATGAATGGTCCGTGAATCCCTCCTCTACGGGCTCAATGTTCACCGTTAGAACCACACTATATGAATGGATTCAGCATCAGTGCAACGGCAATTCGCCAGCATATTGGCACTTTAGCCCTCACCACCACGGCGATCGTCCTAGGGGTGTTCTTCCTCACGTCGATTCAAGTGGATCTGCTTCCGGCGATTACCTATCCTCGGATCGGACTGCGCTTAGATGCGCCGGGAATTTCCCCAGAAGTGGCGATCGAAGAGATTACGAAACCCTTAGAACAAGCCCTGACTACCACAGAAGGGGTGGTTCAGGTTTATTCCCAAACCCGGGAAGGGCGGGTTAGTGTCGATTTATTCTTTGAACCTGGGGGCGATGTGGATATCGCCTTGAATGAGGCAACCGCTGCTTTTAACCGTGCCCAAGGACGTCTCCCGGATACGGTAGACTCTCCGCGATTGTTTAAGGTGGACCCGTCTCAGTCTCCCGTTTATGAGTTTGCCTTACGGTCGCCCTCCTTACAAGATGTGGATTTGCGGGTGTTTGCGGATGAGGAATTAGCCCGAGAGTTAGGGGTTGTCCCGGGTGTGGCATCGGTGGATGTTTCCGGGGGCATTACGGAAGAGATTCAGGTTCGCATTGACCCGGTGCGATTACAATCTTATGGATTGGGGTTGACTCAAGTTTTGAATGAGTTGCGCGATCGCAATGTTGATGTAGCGGGGGGTCGGTTATCCGGCGGAAGTGAAGAACCCCTGACTCGCGCCCGGGGACAATTTGAATCCGCTGAAGAGATTGCCAATCTATCGTTTGAAATTCCCAATCAAGGTCGAGTCTATCTGCGAGACTTTGCTGACATTATTGATGGTACTGCCGAACGGTTGGTCTTGGTGACCTTGAATGGTGAACCTGCTGTGAAAGTGAGCATTCAAAAACAACCGGATGCGAATACGATTACGGCGGTAGAGGGAGTCAAACAACGACTAGAACAGTTGCGTCAATCCGGGGTAATTCCCCCAGATATGGAAATTTCTACGACTTTAGATGAGTCAGTTTTTATTAGAAATTCCATTTCTAATGTGGCAATCTCTGGGTTGACTGGGGCGGGACTCGCGGCAGTGGCGGTGTTACTGTTTTTAGGGTCGATTCGCCAAACGGTGATTATTGTTATATCCATTCCCTTGGCAACCCTGAGTTCCATTGCGGTTATGCAAATTTTTGGACTCTCCTTAAATGTGTTTAGTTTAGGAGGATTGGCCCTGGGGGTGGGGATTGTCGTAGACAATGCGATCGTCATGTTAGAAACGATCGCCGAAGGGGTGGGGATGACCCCGGGGCAAACTCAGCAAAAGAAACGGTTGACCTCCTCCAAGGCGATCGCCCAAGCAGAAGCCAGCAGCCGGTCTATTGAGTCCGCCTTATTCGCCTCAACCACCACTAACCTGGTTTCTGTCTTACCCTTTTTACTGATTGGCGGGCTGTTTTCTCTCCTCTTTAGCGAACTGATTTTAACCATTAGTTTTGCCGTTGCTTCCTCTTTACTGATTGCCTTAACCGTGGTTCCGATGTTGACCTCGCGCTTATTAGCCATTCGCTATACCAGCGGATTAAGTCAATTCTTTTTAATTCGGGCCTTTAACGCAGGATTTAATGGATTTAGTCGGATTTATCAATGGATTTTAAAATGGGTTTTACGATTGCGCTTGATTGTCATTGCTGTAGCTATTATCGGTTTAGGAGGAGGAAGTTTTTGGTTAGCCGGAGGGCTTCCCCAGGAAATTTTACCCCAGATTAATACCGGCCAAGCTCGTTTATTTGCACAGTTTCCACCGAATACAACGGTGGATCAAAACTTGAAAATTATGGCAAAGGTTGATGAAATTTTACTGAATCAACCAGAAACCTTGAACGTATTTACCACCGCTGGAGGTTTTCTCTTTGGCACCAGTGTCTCCCCTAATCCCCTCCGAGGTTCGAGTACCATTGCCTTGCAACCGGGTACGGATATTGACGCTTTTATTACCCGAGTGAGTGGGGAATTTGAAAAGCTCAATCTGGTGGATACTCGGTTAAGAATGAGTCCTGAAAGTGTCCGGGGGATTATTCTGACCAACTCCCCAGTTCGCGCCGAGTTGGATGTTACCTTACAAGGTTCCGATGTGCAAACCTTGGAACAAGTCGGAAAAGAAGTCCTAGCAGCATTGGATGAACAAGCGACTTTGGCAAGTTTTCGTCCTGATGCAGACCCCCAACAAACTGAGTTACAAATTCGCCCGGATTGGGTGCGGGCTGCTGAATATGGGTTGTCAGTTAATGACATTGGATCAGCGATTCAAACGGCGATTCAAGGGGCAGTTCCGACTCAACTTCAACGGGGCGATCGCCTGGTTGATATTCGCGTTACTTTACCGGATAATGTGGTTCAACGGGTCACTCAGTTAGAACAATTACCTCTATTAGTCGGAGATAATCGATCGATTCGCTTGCAGGATGTGGCAACGGTAGAACGGGGAGAAGCACCCGGAGAAATTCAACGAATTAATCAGCGTCAGGTGTATATTATTGGCGGTTCTTTGACCGAAGGTGCAACCCTCGGGGCGGCTAACGCTCAGATTGCTGAGGTCCTAGCAGGCATTGATTTTCCCCCGGGAGTGAGTGTGGTTCCTTCTTCTTCCGCGAAAACCAATCAAGAGTTACAAGACTCGCTCAAACTGTTAGGAGGATTAGCCGCTTTTCTGGTATTTGTAGTGATGGCAGTTCAGTACAATTCCCTCGTTGACCCCTTGGTGATTATGCTTACCGTTCCCTTAGCATTAGCGGGAGGAATTGCCGGACTTTATGTCACTCAAACTCCGGTGGGTGCAACGGTATTAGTGGGGGCGATTCTGTTAGTGGGAATTGTCGTGAATAATGCCATTATTATGGTGGAGTTTGCCAACCAAATTTATAAAGAAGACGGGCTTAACCGACGGCAAGCCATGTTGAAAGCCGCACCCCAACGCTTGCGCCCGATTCTAATGACCACGATTACCACCGTGTTGGGAATGTGGCCCCTGGCGGCAGGAGTCGGGGAAGGGTCGGAATTTTTACAACCTTTGGGGGTTGTAGTGTTCTCCGGGTTATCTTTAGCGACGTTTCTAACGTTGTTTATTATTCCCTGTTTTTATACGTTGCTTCATGATATCTTCGGGGGCAGACGTCCGCCGTTAAGCCCGGATGAACTGGAAACGGTGTTCCAGGACTCTCCAGATTTGGACCCTGTGCCTTCTCCTTCTGGGGTAGAGTGGCGATCGCCTGAACCGGAGATGTAATACGAAATCCAGTTGTCAAGGGTTTGCAAAAACCCGCAGGCTTCATTCAGCCTGCGGGTTTTTATAGCCATTTACCAACTGAATGCCGTATTACGCGAGGTCGAACAACAACACTTCAGCCTCGTCCGACCCAACTAGGGTAAGGGTTTCCGGCGCGGAACAGGCGACCCCATCCCCGGTTTTTAGGGGCAGATCGTTCAGGGTCAGGGTACCCCGGGCGACTTGTAGCCAAGCATGACGGTTGGGGGGAATGTCATACACCACGCGATCGCCCTCATGGAGGATGGTGGCATACAGATTCACATCCTGATGGATAGTGACGGAACCCTCCCGACCATCCGGCGACCCGATTAACCGCAATTGGCCGCGTTTTTCCGCATCAGAATAGTGTTTTTGTTCATAGGAGGGGGGGAGTCCTTGTTGACCCGGTAACATCCAAATTTGCAGCAGATGCACGGATTCGGTCCGGGAATGATTAAACTCACTATGTGCAACTCCGGTTCCCGCACTCATGCGTTGAACTTCCCCGGGAAGAATCACGGATGTGTTTCCCATGCTGTCTTTATGTTCTAATCCCCCTTCTAGGATATAGGTGACGATTTCCATGTCGCGGTGAGAATGGGTGGGAAAGCCACCCCCGCCACTCACCCAGTCCTGGTTAATGACCCGCAGAGCACGAAATCCCATGTGCTGAGGGTCGTAATAGTTGGCAAAGGAAAAGCTATAGTGGGTTTTGAGCCAGCCATAATTGCCTTGTCCTCGTTCTTCGGCTTTGCGTAGGGTTAACATGGGTTCCTCCAATGCGATCGCGACAGGTTTTATGGAATTTAGATGCTTTACTTATTACTTACTTTAGAATGGGTAAAGTCGATTTGTAAAGTATGCACTTTTAAGTGGGTTAGTTCCCAAAAAGTAACAATGGAAGCAAAAGCGGAAAGCAAAAAACAAGTTGGATGTCCCGTGGAAACCACTTTAGCGATTATTGGGGGACGATGGAAAGTGTTGATTTTGCAAGAGCTATTTTCGGGGATAAAACGGTTTGGAGAATTACATCGCGCTTTGGATGGAATTACTCAAAAAATGCTGACTCAGCAACTGCGAGAACTGGAACGGGATGGGATTATTAACCGGCTGGTTTATGCTCAGGTTCCGCCGAAAGTGGAGTATTCTTTAACGGAATTTGGAATGACTCTTAAACCGATTTTAGATACAATGCACGAGTGGGGGGTCCGCTTTGAGGAAGCACAGCACCCTTGAGAGGCGATCGCCTCACTCTACCCAGAACCTTGACCCAAACCGCGACGGAATTAAGCACAAACGACTCGATTGCGCCCTCCAGCTTTTGCGACATATAGGGCTTCATCGGCGTTGGCAATGAGTTGAGCCGGTGTGGTTTCCGCAGTGGGAATTAGGGTGGCTACTCCTAGACTCATGGTGATGTAAGGATTGACTTTTGATTGGGCATGGGGAATCTGTAAAGCCGCGACTTGAGTGCGAATTTGTTCGGCAAGTTCTAAGGCATTTTTTAAGTCTTTATTCGGCAATACGGCGGCAAATTCTTCTCCGCCATATCGGGCTATCAATTCAATTTTGGGGTTGATACATTGATGCAGGGCTGCCGCTACCCGTTGCAAACATTCGTCACCGGCTTGATGTCCGTAGGTATCGTTATAGGGTTTGAAGTAGTCAATATCGCACAAAATGAGGGAGAGGGGACTTTCTGCTTCTCGTCGCCACTCGTGATTTAGAAATTCATCAAAACAACGACGGTTGGCGACTTGAGTTAAGCCATCGAGAGAGGCAAGGCGATGTAATTCTTGATTAGCGGCTTGCAATTGTTCAAAAAGGGTGGATTGTTGGATCGCGATCGCCACCTGAGTGGCTAATGCTCGAAGAAATTCGGTTTCCCAATTCTGCCACTGTCGCGGACCTTCGCAGTGATGAGCAATCAGCAATCCCCAAAGTTGGTTGTGATCTCCGGAGGAATTTTCTACCCAATCTTCTTCGGAATGAGCTTGTAAATCTTCATTTAATAAAATCGGAACGACTAAATTAGCTTTAACTTGAAACTGGGTTAATAAATTGCGATGACAGGCACTGATGGGTTCAGTATAAATATCAGCAGTGGCTTTGAGACGACCTTTTTTATAAAGTATAGCCTGACTTTCTCGAAAGCAGGGGTCAAGAATGGTGAGGTTAAGAATTTCTCTAACGCCAGTGCTACAGGATTCGACGACGACTTTACCACTCCAATCCGGGTGAAAGCGATAAATAATCACGCGATCGGTATTTAAAAATTGTCGAACTTCGGCAACGGTGGTGTTGAGAATTTCTTGGAGATTGAGAGAAGAACGAATGCGATCGCGCATGGCAGACATGACTCGTTCTCGTTCGAGTTGCAATTGCAGGGCTTCTTCAGCTTCAACTCGGCTAGTAATATCGCGTAAAATGACGGTAAACAGTCGTTCTGAACCGACTTCTAATTTAGAAATTGAGGCTTCGGCGGGAAATTGACTGCCATCTTTGCGGCGTCCGAAGACTTGCGATCGCGTCCCCATAGTTCGAGAGACTTCCGAGGTATGGCGGAACAGTTCAATATACTGGCGATGCTTCAACCGCAGACTTTCGGGTAATAGCAAATCCAGCGTTTGTCCCATCACTTCTGCTGCAGTGTAACCAAAGATTTTTTCCGCCCCCTGGTTAAAAAGTTGAATCCGTTGCACTTCATCAATGGAAATAATTGCATCGTCGGCACTATCCAGAATCCCCGCTAAACGCGCTTGAGACAGGCGCAGGGCCGCTTCGGTATGTTGGCGTTCTAAAATTTCCCGTCTTAATTGTTCATTCGCTTGCTGGAGTTCCGTGGTGCGTTCTTCGACTAATCCCTGCAAGGCGGCGATCGCTGCATCCATTTCAATCGGTGTACATCCTTGCAGTAAACTGGTTTGGGTGATAATTCCTTGTAATGAATCCCCTTCATCAGCCACTACCAATCGTCGGACTCGATACTCCTGCATTAATTGATGCGCAGTCCACAGACAATCCGTCGGTTGCACCAGCAGCAGGGGGGAACTCATGACTTCCGCAGCGGTGAGTTTTCTCAGATTGAGTTCTAATGCCTGGAGTTGCAGGATATCCCGTTCCGTGACGATTCCGATCGGGATAGGCATAGGGGACAGTTCTGAGGTCCGCATGAGGTCATCGCTGGGGCGATTTTGGGCGATCGCCACGCAACTGACTCGATGGATGCTCATTAAGGTGGCTAATTCTAGTACCGATGCTGAAGGCGATGCCGTAATGACTTTGGGGTTCATCACTTCAACCACCCGTCTCAAACGCATCCAATCTGCCGGTTGAATAATTTCCCGAATGCTCTGGTAAGTAATGGTTCCCAGTAATTTTTCATCCGGATCCACGATCGGCAAATGGCGAATCTGTTTCTGCCGCAACAAATCCAGGAGGGTAACGAGGTTAGGAAGGTGATCCTCCTGTAAAATAAAAGGCCTTGGGGTCATTAATGCGGAAATCGGTTGTTTACTAAATGCTTTGGTGAATGAGTCGATTTCAAGATCGCCACTCTGTGCCGTCAATTTCACCACATCTCGTTCCGTAAATATACCCAGGATTTTATCGCCTTCTACCACGATCGCGCAGCTCGATTTGACCTGACTCATCAGCACGATCGCCACGCTTACTGGAGTATCAGGCGTGACGGTTAACGGATGGCGGTCAATAGCTAACTGTACAGAAAAAGCGGTACTTTCAAGCATAAATTAAAGGCATTTAATAATTCGGCGCAGTCTCTTCCTCAATCGCATGGTTGATCTTGACTTATCCTGGGTTGTTTGGGATGGCTAATGAAAATTGAGGTCCAATTTCTTAATTCTCTAGTGATATTGTATGACTTCAGAGGTACCTTTCTGTCCGAGGGCTGTCCCGTTATGGGTTGTGCAATCAGAACTCTAGGTCTGTTTATAGAGTCTACTGCGGCCAAGCTCAATTGTGGGATAGGGTAAATTGCTCCCGGATTGTCACTATCCGGGGTGATTCATCCCACCGGGGAGAGCCCCAATTCTGAGAGTTTCCCCGGTTACAATCGGCGATCGCCTTGATCCCAACCACCCGTCACGCAAGATACTATCGTTGGAGAGGTTTCAAATGCGTAAAGTTCCACCCTTCTTCCTCGCTACTGCCACGACAGTTCTGATTGGTTTAATCACACTGCTGTCCGCTTCGGCACAGTGGCGTCCCGTTAAATCGGGCATTCTTTTTGGCATTAGTGGTATCGCCCTCATTGAACAGGCTCTGGATGGGATGGGATGTCCCCCAAACACTTGTTTTGTAATCGTCCATGACAATAAAACAGAGGGAGACGGTCGTATCGCTATTTTAACGGTTCAGGGACAAGATTCTTTAGATTATTTACCCCGACCTTGGCCTGAGGGTGCAGAATGGCCGATCGATTTAGAGGCGATCGCCCGGGTTCCAGATAGTGAAGACCCCGCTTTTATGGCCGTTACCAGTTCCGGACGCGTTTATCATTTCACCCTTGATTCTACGGGAACAATTCAACTCGTCCACATTTTTTCCCTTCCCGATTTACCCGACAATACTAATTTAGAAGGCTTTGATTTACACCTGATTAATGGGCAATTGTTAGCGGTTTGGGGTCACCGAGGTAGTTCCGATGATTCAGGGCTACTTTATTGGGGGTGGTTTGACTGGAACGGATACAAAATCTCTCCCCAAGGATCGGCAATCATTACCGTTCCTTGGCCCCAGGAAGATGTTCGTCACATTAGTGACATCAAAGTTAATAATGCGGGAATTCTTTATATAAGTTCTACTCGTGACCCCGGAGATGATGGACCTTTTGATTCCGCCGTTTATGCCGCTGGCCTGTTTTCCATGAACGGCAAACAGGTCGAATTTCATCCCGCTTCTTCTTTGGCTCCTCTTTATCGCGTTAACGGCCATAAAATCGAAGCCTTAGAATTTTTACCCGGCCTTTCGGGGGGCAAAATTCTCGGGACAGATGATGAAAATCAAGGGTCATCTGTATATATCAAGCGCTAAATTTTTCTTGGGTTATGGTAGGTATGGACAAGATTTTTATGCTAAAATAAGAGCAGGGATAAGATGAAATCCACCCGTGAACAATTATGGCTATCACTCTGAGTAAAGAACAGTTGATCCACGAGATAGCAGGTATTGAACGCCGTCAAAAAGGCAGCGTGTTTTCTCCCGAAGTCATTGGAAAAATTTTGGGACATTCCCAACCGTGGAGAAGTCTCAAAAAAGACGAACTCATTCACGTTTTAGATGCTTGGAATCATCTCTTAGAGTCTTGTCCTAAAACAGCGAATTGGAAAACGATAGAACGGGGCGATCGCCGGGTCTCTTTACTCGCTGACGGGCATCCCTGGGTAGACTATTTTGGATTTCCCTCTCTCAAAAGTGCGGAACTATTTTTAGAGCAAGTTTTACCCCATTGCGACTGGGCGATCGTCCGAAAAAGTGGCAAGCGGGTTAATGCCAGTTTTGAGTGCAAAGTATGGGGATTAACTCAGGAATCCTTTGAGGCGATCGCCCCTCAACGATTAGAAGTTTGTATCCGATAAAACCATCAGGGTTGAACTTAAAAATCTGAGTCGGACCACCTCCGGTTCCCTCCCCTACCTTTTGGGGAGGGCGATCGGTTTTTAATTTTCTAGTCAAATGATTGAGGCGTGCTAGAGTAAAAACGCTATAAAATTGTTCCTATAACTAGGACAAAAGACTTATTTATACTATAATTTATTGAAACAAAAAACATGAAGTTTAAAACAAAAATCCAACCGAATCTTGAAAAAGATGCACCCTTGGCGGCGCGGATGCGACCCCGGATTTTAGAGGAATTTATTGGACAAGACCATATTTTAGGGCAAGGACGGTTGTTGCGTCGCGCCATTCAGGCAGATCAACTCTCTTCTTTGATTTTTTATGGTCCTCCCGGCACCGGAAAAACGACCTTAGCGCGAGTAATTGCCAATAGTACCCAAGCTCAATTTATTGCTATTAATGCCGTGCTTTCTGGGGTGAAAGAGATTCGAGAGGCGATCGCCACTGCCCAACAGCATCGCCAGGAATTCGCTCAACAGACAATTCTATTTGTAGATGAAGTGCATCGGTTTAATAAATCTCAACAGGATGCGCTTTTACCTTGGGTCGAAAATGGTACAGTTATTCTGATTGGGGCAACCACAGAAAACCCCTATTTTGAAGTGAATAAAGCCTTAGTCAGCCGATCGCGAATTTTTCAACTAACTCCGTTGACTCCTACGGATTTGCAGCATATTTGTGAGCAAACCTTAAGGGATAGCGATCGCGGATATGGACATCTCAAGGTTCATCTGGATGCCGAGGCAAGGGCTCATCTGGTTGATATTGCCAATGGCGACGCGCGATCGCTCTTAAATGCCTTAGAATTAGCCGTGGAAACCACTCCTCCCGATGACACCGGCACAATTTACATCACCTTGGAAGTGGCGGAAGAATCCATACAGAAACGAGCCGTTTTATACGATAAAGAAGGCGATGCTCACTTTGATACTATCAGTGCTTTTATCAAAAGTTTACGCGGTTCTGACCCGGATGCCGCCCTGTACTGGTTAGCCAAAATGGTCTATGCTGGGGAAGATCCACGGTTTATCTTCCGCCGAATGTTGATTTTAGCCAGTGAGGATATAGGACTGGCGGATCCCTATGCCGTGGTAATTGTCAACGCTTGTGCGGAAAGTTTCGATCGCGTGGGAATGCCTGAAGGACGATATCATCTAGCCCAAGCCGCGTTATACTTAGCAAATGCTGCTAAATCTAACAGTATTATGGGCTTTTTTGATGCCTTAGCAACCGTGGAAAAAGAACGCGAGGCAGAGGTTCCCGGCCATTTAAAGGATGCCAACCGGGATAAAAAAGGGTTCGGACATGGTGCGGGATATTTGTATCCTCACGCCTATCGCGATCATTGGGTAGAACAGCAATATTTACCCCAAAGTTTGCAGGGACAGGTATTTTATCAACCCTCCAATCAGGGAAAAGAGGCCGAAATTGCCACCCAGGTAGCGCGGCGGCGGGAAGCGCAGTTAGCAGCAATGGTGGAAGGGGTGGGACTAACCCCGGCAGAGGTTCTCACTTATGGTCCTGGCGATCGCACGGCTGATCGCTGGTTGCAGCGCACGTTAGGACAAGTGCGCGATCGCCTCGGAGGAGTGCGCGATCGCCTTTTTGAGATGGCGCAACCCCAACGGCATCATCTGATTCTGGATTTGAACGCCCAAAGTGGGTTACTCACTTGGGAGGCAGTTCGCCGAGTTCCAGAAGGGGGAGTTTATGCGATCGCCCGTCAGGAGTCAGAAGTGAGAGCATTGACCGAACAATCTACCGCTCTGCCGGAATTAATGCGTCCGACGGTGATAGCATCATCTTTACCCCAAATCAGCCAAACCCTCGATCAGCAAGCCCCTGGGGTCAAATTTGACCGAATTCTAGGCAGAAATGCCTTAGTTCAGGAACGTGATAAAATGGCGATCGCCCGGAATTTGGCATCTCTGCTGTCAGAGTCCGGATGGTTAGTGTTAGGTGAAACCCTGCCGCGTTATACTCAGCGCTTATATCGGTTGTTAGGAGGGAAAGGACTCAAAGGGAATTTAGGAGATCGCCTGATGGCAGCAGAAGAGGCGATTTATCAAGACTCGACTGATCCGATGGTGAATTGGGATGCAGCAGATTTGCGACGGGATTTAGAATCCGTGGGGTTTCGGGTCCAGGTGCAAATCGAGCGATCGCACCAGGAATTACAAATTACCTCCGCAATGCTCGATCGCTGGTTTACACCCTCGAAATCGGAAAAACCCAGCTATGGGGACCGATTGGCGCAGATGCTATCAGGTACAGAGGTTCAGGCAGTCAATGCGGCATTCAAGCACCATCTCCTCCATCAAACAGTGCAATGGGAAAGTGCGATCGTCTTCCTCTGTGCAACCCTGGAGTTTTAACAGGCAAGAAACAGATTTTCTGGCATTTTCCCCCTTTAAATTTAGTCTGAAAATTCAGGTAAGAGTGAATCAAAACCCTAGTATCTTCACCGAATTTATAAGGAAAAGCAACACCCTCAAGACTTACCGAACTCGACTGTTAGGGTTCAGCTTAGTCAATAGGGTTTGGGAGCGCCAGAGTAATGCCCTACCCACTCTTTTTAAAAAGATATTTCCTTGCTTTGTGAGCCAATAAATACCCCAAGCACTTAAAGCGAGTTCGACGGCATAAGCTAACTGAGAATGCCGCAATTTTTGAGCGCTTAGAAAGGTCGATATCGCCTGGAGGTCTTCTAAGTCTTGTGGGGTTTTGCGTGCTTGCTTGATAGCAATTACGGTCTCTAGGGAAGCAAATTTTAACCCAGCGTAATAGAAGTAATGTTCTGGATTAAAAATGATTTCGTCTTTTTGTAGTCCATTGGCGGGAAGTTGGGAGTTGTAAGTGGAGGCGATCGCCAGTTGAGTAATCTGATCAAATCCTTTGTGCAGAACATCAAATTGATCACAATCTCGGATACCGTATGCAGCAAGTACGGCGCGATCGCTCAAACAAACCCACTCCGAATCGATCTGATGTTCTTTTAACTCTTGGCGATACTGACTTAGTTGCTCATGAAAGGGCGAAGAGGGATTCAATTGAGTCCTATTTAAAAACCTGATACTGTTTTCATTCAACAACAGTTCAGCCAACCCTAAGGTCTGATTATGGGTTTGGGTGAGGTACACTGACTCATTGTTGGAACCCCATAACGCATTGAGCTTCTGTTTCGCTGCGATCGCCCCCTCTAATGTTTCTGATTCAAACAGATAGACTCGGGTAATTCCCGAACGCCGGGGTTGCTTTGCTTCACACCCATTGAAGAGAGCAAGATGATGGTTTAAATGAGCCATCCCTGACTTCCATAAGAAAACATCTTTTTGATAATAAATTTTTCCTTGGGCTTTCAGAATATCTTCAATTTCTTGAGATTTGCCCTCGAATGACGGGTTGATAATAAACCAATAAGTATTAGGCTTTAATCGACAATATTCTAAAGCCATTGCATCGGAAAATATCCGCTTAAATCCTCGTTCTTCAAAGTGGCGATAATCCAGCGGCATCGGAGGGTTATTTTCGTCAAGCTCTGTGGTTAATAAAGCGGCTATATCGCAATTATATAACAGACAAGCTACTGTACGATGCCCGCCATCCACCAGATAATCATTCACCATAGGAACCAAATAATTTAGGGTATCAAAACCGGACTCTTTAACGGAATCTAAAACCCGGTTAAACCCTTCAACAAATGCGGTTTTTCCTGCTTTACCTGATCCATCTGGTTCTTTATATCCATTCATGGTCTTAATATTGTTACAGTAGAGTCTCAAAGCCCAATCGGACTCTATACCAAACTCGCGATATTTCGCATAGATATACTTAGCCATTAAATCAAAGCGGTAATAACTAATTAGTTCTTTGGGGTCAACGATGGCTACAATATTTTCATCGTGAATTTTAGTATGTCTAAGTCCAAGTATAGTCAGCTTATGAGTGACTTCTGGGCCAACAATTTTTTGAGACTTTGGCGAAAAAGAATAAGAGTGCTTCATCGTTTTATGGGGGTAAGGATTATTTGGAAGCAACCAATGGGGAATCTTTTTTAAAGACTTTGGCGATCGCCCAGATTCCAAAGAGTGGTAAAACCACCAACTGAGACAAAAGAACACCTGCTGCTACCGCGAGGATTCCCCAACGGACGCAAATCAATAACGTCAGACCAAAGATGCAGGTATAAATCAGATTAAAGTAAAGGGTGATTCTGGTTTTTCCGACGGTATTGAGGAGGTCATTGGTAAAGATGGAAAAAGAAAAAGGTAGGACTGACAGGCAAATCAAAATTAAGATAGGAATTCCTTCTGTCCATTTTTCTCCAAATACCAAGGGGACGTAAAAGGGCGCTAAACCTGTTTGCAATGCAATCAAGGGTCCGATAATCGAAAAGGTTTTTTTCAAACTGCTGAAATATCTAACTTTTAGCTGTTGGATATCATGCTGAACTTGACACAAGTAGGGAAACAACGCTGCGGTGAAGGCATTAATTACATTGCGACTAATCCCGAATCCAGCATTAAAGGCAAAATAATATAAGCCCAAAGCATCCATTCCCAACCCCCGACCAATAATTAAGTAATCGAGGTTATTCCGGACCTGCTGTAATAAACTTACCCCCAGTAAGTTTCCGCCAAAATGAACAATTTCTTTCCATCGATCTAGGCTAAAGGCTTGCGGGGGCCGCCAGGGGTGATATCGCCAAAGAACGATAATCCAGATGGGAGTCGTTAGAATCATGGGCCAAACTACGGCCCAGACTCCCATTCCTAACAAGGCTAATATGACGGTGATGGCGTTGGCAACTAGGGATTGTAAGACCTGACATAAGGCGGTAACTTTGAGGCGATTTTCCCGTAGAATTAATGCACTATTAATCAGGTAAAAAGGCATCATCAAGTAAATTAAAGCTGAGGCACAAATCGGCCTAACCAGTTCCGGACTGCCGTAAAATAGGCTAATCGGAAATGCTAACAGCAGTAACAGAACAAAAATGCCCAAGCATAACATCCAATTCAGCCAATAAGAGGTATTGCTAATTACCAAAAGTTCTTCCTCTTTTGCCTGAATGATTTTCGCACCAATTCCCTTTCTCAGGGTAAATACATTGCCGAATTCAACAACGGTAAAAATCACTGCGGTCAGTCCGTACTCCTGGGCCGTGAAGGTGCGGGCTAGAGTGACAGTGGTCGCTAATCGGAAGATACGATTGAAAAATTCTGCACCGCCCATCCAGCCGACATTCTGAATAAATTGGCCGGAAAAGATCTGCTTGATTTTCTGATTTGACATCACAACATTAATTCCCTGGGTACACTTTGAATGAGTGAGTAGCTAGACAATTAGCCCATTTCAATGCCCAGTTATGAAAGTTTATTCCCCGGCTGTAACCGGGGGTCTGGGAGAGAGAGGCGTTTTCGGATGGAGTAAAATAGATAATTAGCTAGGGGTTTAGGCAACAGTTTTTTAATCATTAATTTGATTAATATTTTTTGGAAAATCCGATCGCTAATAATCAGCCTGGGTTGCAAGGCGATCGCCGCTTGTACGTGTTCTTGGGCTTTCACTATCGCCTCCCCGTCTTGACTGCGTTGTAAATAGAGCTCAGCACAATATTTATGAAAATTGGTTAAAGTCAGCGTTTTGAGGTATTGCAATTCTGGGGGTGCCGCTTTATAAGCTTTCTCCATTGCAATTAACGCTTCTCGTTCCATCACTTCAACTTTAGATGACATCGATCCAGGCATCCGCAGATAAAAAATTTGGCATTTTTTAACCACCACAAAAGGCCACTTAGCGGCCAATCTTAGCCAATAGTCCCAATCGGCACAACCCGCACAGGTTTGGTCAAATTCACCCACGGAGGAGATGGCTTCTCGGCGAATTAAGGTATTAGACCCACTATGAATAAAATCCTGAACTAATAAATTTGGATAAACATTTCCTGTCCATTCATATTCTAGGGAAGGAAGAAAGGTAGGAGGAGTCGCACTATCGGTTACATCCATAAAACAAGTCCAACTATAAGCAACCCCTGCTTCTGGATGGGCCTGGAGGGCAGCATATTGTTTCTCTAATTTATCTGAGGTCCATAAATCATCCGCATCCAGAAACGCAATAAATTCTCCTTTCGCGAGTGAAATTCCCCGATTACGAGCCACACAAACTCCACCGTTAGGATAGCTGATCACCTGAACCCGAGAATCAGAAATGCTTTCCACTACGGTTTGAGTCTTATCTTGAGATCCATCATTGATGACTAACAGTTCAAAGTCTGTAAAGGTTTGCTTTAAAACGGAATTAATCGTCTGTAAAATCGTGGCTTCGGCATTGTAGGCAGGCATAATTACAGAAATTTTAGGCATGATTTAAACTCTCAATTGATAGAATAGGGACTTAGAATTTGCCTCCCCTTCTCCTCAGGGAGAAGGGGGATAACGGTCAGATGTGCCGCCGTTTAAAGAAAGTTTCCCTCATAATAAGAGAGAAGATTCCTCCGGTTGTCCGACGGTGATTGTTGGATTAGTCGGGGGACTTATACAGTTGGGGAGAAGAACATCCCGTAGTTGTTTGCCAATGACTTCCGGGGAAAAATAACGTTCTACCCGATCGCGAGCGCGATTGCCTAGTTCGCGACTCCATGCGGGATCATCTAACAACCGTCCGAGGGCGATCGCCAATGCAGGAGCATCCCCCCGAGGTACAATTATGCCCCCGGAGTCTTCCCCTCCTTCCAAAATATCCGCAATCCCTGACGCATCCGCAGCGACTACAGGCAAACCGCAAGACATGGCCTCAATTGGAGCTACGGGAAATCCTTCTTGACGGGAGGGGAAGGCATAAATATTCGCGGCAGACAAGTATTGTTGAATCACTGTGCGATCGCACACAAACTGGTTTAACCACTGGATTCCCCGCAGTGACATCCCTGCAATCCGTTCCTGAAACAAGTCTGCCTCTGTACCCGTACCGACGATCAGTAGGCGTAAATCCCGATCCGGGCGATCGCTACAGATTTGTTGCCACGCCTCTAACAAAATATCTAAACCTTTGTCTTGTATATCTATTCGTCCATGCCAGACGACTACCTCCGCATTCATCGGAATCCCTAAACTATTTCGCGCTGCCGCTTGATCTTGGCGTTGCCATGCCGCGACATTTAAAGGGTTAAAAATTCGGGCAATTTTGGATGCAGAAATGCCATACTGATGACGAATTCGTGCAGCTTCCGTTTGGCTGGCAACAATCACACCGTCACAGCTATGTAACGCCAGATATCGTCCCGGAACTTCTATCAAACTTTTCGTGCGATCGCTCCCCTGGAAGGTGGCATAAGTTGGCAACCCCATCCACTTTCCTAACAACACCGAACTATCAAACCGAGCATATTCATACTCTTGACATAAAATGGCTTGACAATTCTCTTTCCGTAATTCTTGGGCGAGCATATTCAGGGGAGTAGATAGATAACTGCCTCCGCTTTGTACAAGATTTTTCAAAACGCTTACGAAGGACTTCCGCAGGGAATTATTATCCTGAAAATTTTTAAAGGTTTCCCCCGCTTGAACCCCATAGCCTCGCAACACTTTTAAGCGGATTCGGCGATAAAAATTATAAATCGGCCAAGGGGGTAATACACAGATCTGAGTCCCGGTTGGCTGGTGAATGAACCGAGAGGGTTTCTCCACTTGAGCGGAAATACAAAATAAGACAGTGCGGACTCCCGCGCGGTTCAGGGCATCGACATAACCAAACATCCAACTTCCGACAAATTCTTGACAAAAGGTTTCTAAAGAAATATTAAGACTGTCTAAAAAATCATCAATTAAGTCGGCGTAAGGAAGTAAGGCGATCGTAGGCTTGCCCTGAGATTCTAGTGGTTCTGATGAGGATATATTCACGATGGTTATTTGAGTTTAGTTTTGAGTTAAAACAGAAATTAGAGAGCACCGCAGGGTGTTAACCTAGGTTAAGGAATATTTGATAATTTTTTATGAATTATTCATCGGTTAGCCCCCGCTTATTGTTCTAAAGGAGGGGCTAATGGACGGCGCGGTGTTCCTCCACCTCCCATCTGACTTTCAGAATTATTTTGCACGATCGCCAGGGCTTGAAATAACTGATTTACATCATCAAAAAAATCCCCGGAAGTGCCGCCAAATGTATATCCATAGGTTTCTAAAAATTCTTCTTTCACACCCTTTTCGATGGCGATATTATGGGTATCAATCGCCGTATCATCTACAATATAACCTCCATAATCTTGAAGAACCTCAAACAATTTTTTCCCGGGAATCGTTTTTAGTCCGAGACTTTCTGCGGTAACATCTGGGGGAATGGCAAGCAAAGCACCCATAACTAAATCGGGATTAGAACCCCCATAGCGGGAACCACTATCGGGATTAAACGCATAAGCATCGGCCCGAATCGCAGGCCATTGATAGCCCGGGGGATTATTATAAAGATACTTATGGGCGTAAATTAATAGCTTTAAGGCATGGCGAATGTGAGGCGCTTCCGGTAGCAGTTCCCCCAGGCGAATCGTCCCACCAATGCTGGATAATCCCGAACCCCCTTGTCCTCCGGTGATTCCCGTCCCATAAATGTCCTCTTCGTCTGGGGTTGGATGTCCAAATACCGGGCCCCCGGCTTCGCACCGAGTGAGAGGGTTCATTTGAATCAACGTTCGCCCATCTGGGGCTAAAAAGGCAGCAGCATTATTGGGGGTTTTGGTTGGGGTCGCGTCGGGTACAATTAAATTGTGCGGAACGTGAATTTCTCCTAGTAATTTACCGCCGAGTTCGCAACGCCCCGGCCCCCAATTGACGGGAAGGTACCACGGAACAACGGGGTCGCTATCGGTGGTGACAATGTAGTAGTTTACTTCGGCTGAAATCCAGGGTGATGGCCCGATTTCGGCGGGACTATATTCAGCTTTTGACCCAATGGGCTGATTCCAAATGCTATGGCAGGAAAAGGGCCACTGATGTTTATTTCGGGGCCTACCGGGACCGCAACCATTACTCTGTGCTGACAAAAGAGTTCCACTGACCACCGTGGCTATCAACACCATAATTACCCCATAAATCATTTTACTTTTTTGCTTCATTTTTAATGGTTTTAGTTTCGGAATTTATTAACATTAACCTTTCTAACAATTAGCAGAGAATGTAAATTTTATCTAAACTTTTTCCGTCATATAAGCTAAAAAAAGCAGGATAAAAATCATCAAATACTAATTTTTTGCGGGGTTGATTGCAGGGTTGCACGACGGCGCAGGGTATGAAAGAAGCGTAAAAATTTGTTGTAATTGTCTGGTCCTAGTCCGGCCATTAAGGCGATCGCAATCCGTAGACGCAGATACTCTCGCTCCCAACGCACTTTAGGATCGTAGGTAACCGCTTGAGCGGCAAATTCATGGGCTTTTTTGTAATCTTTTTGAACGCTTTGTAAAGGTTTCCAGGCCAAACAAAGATGAGTTCGGGCATAGCTAGACCCCTTAAGATATTGGTAACTGCTAGGGGCAGCAGCAAAGGCTTTTTCAATCACCAGGCCATAACTCTGTTCCATTGCGGCCCAATTTCGGGAAGCACTCTGGGAATGTTGGCGGTAATAAACCAAGGGTTCGGATATGGCTTTAAAGGGATAGTGTAAGGCAATTCGCAACCACATATCCCAGTCTTCTACAAATGAGCGTAAATTAAGATCGAATACTCCACAGGTTTCAAAACACTGGCGACGCACCATTGCCCCGCTGCCACTCTCGACAATATTCTGAAGGATTAAATGCTCCCAAACATTGCCTTCCTGGGAATTTTTAAAAAGTCTTCCTGTGGGAATACCCTGTTCATTGATGAGTGCGACCCAGGTATAAACCAACCCAACATCTGGATTATTGTCAAGACATTCTACTTGTTTTTCGAGTTTAGTCGGATGCCATAAATCATCGGCATCTAAAAAGGCTAAATAGTCTCCCGTTGCCGCTTCAATTCCGGTATTTCTGGCTCCGGACAACCCTTTATTCACTTGAGAAATCAGTTTAATACGAGGGTCGGTTTGTTGAGAGACCCATTCTTCTGTGTGATCGGTACTGCCATCATTAATGATAATTGCTTCAAAATCGGAATAGGTTTGAACCAGCAGACTCTTGAGGGTTTCCGGCAGATAGGTCATGGAATTATAAGCGGGAATAATCACGGATACTTTAGGCATCAGAATGGTCTCCTAGGGAAAATAAAGGGGATGAGGGTTGGGGGGAAGAGTCGGACTGGCAAGTAAGGAAGTTGGCGATCGCCTCTCGTCCCAATCCCAACCGGCAATCGCAACCATAGTCCACCAGTATAAAAATAAGGTGGTATGAGTCCAGATATTCTCGGTAATCATTCCCACCGGAAGTGAGAGCCAAACTGCTAACAAAGTTAAGCAAAAATTGCGATGAGCACTCCCGGCAGGAGCCGCTCGAATCAGCCAGATCAGGCGGGCGATCGTGATTACTAATAACAATAAAAACAAAATAAATCCGACCATTCCGCCTTCCACAAGAGCGCGAACATAATCATTATGAGGTTCAAGACCATTGGCACTAACATATTTGTTGGTCCCGAGTCCAAATCCTAATAAAGGATAATCCTGCCATTGCTTAATTAAATAGGTCCATTGGGCTAAACGCCAATTGAAGCTATTCCCATCTCCTTGAGCCAGGAGAATGGCCCGCCAAAGCTCCATGTCTGGATTTCCGAGGGGGGTTGCTCCCAGGGAACCTAGGCGTTCTTGTCCAAATTCGGTGCTCCCAAATAAAGCAATAATGAGTCCAAATCCTACGATTCCACCGAACAAACTGGGCAGACTCAATTTTGGGGCAATCAAGGCCACAATTAAAGTTGCCAGCATCATTAAGCCGAAGAGAGACTTAGTATTCACGAACAAAAATGCAATCACTGTAAGAGCGATCGCCCAGGGCCATCTCGGCTTAGATTCCTGCTGTTTCCAATAGGTTAATCCTAGGAATAGCACCAGAAAGGTAGTAAAGGTATTAGGATGACCGAGGGTTCCATTAATCCGAGAACCGGCTTCAAAGGGCAGCCCCTCAGAATTACCCGCTCCATAGACTAGCATTGGAGGGAGGACGGAAGGGGGTAGAGTCAGTTGTAACATAGCCACAAAAGCAGGCATCACTAAACCCAGAAACAGATAAGCGATCGCCCGTTGGGGAGTCACCCGACCCTTAAGCTGCATCACTAACAAGTAGATCATCACCCAGGAAAAAATCCGCACCCATTCGCGAATCGCCGAGGGTAAAAATGAGCCATCGAATCCCAAACCGCCCACAGGAAGGAGGATGACCCATAGCCCTTGGATCATTAACCATCCCAGAAGAAACCACCAAAAACCATCCACCTGTAAGGGTTTGTGCATCAGCAGCCGGACCAGAACATAGAGTAAGGTCAGGGCAATCATGCCCAATGCCCAGAGTGCGGGCATCTGTTGTGCGGAAAATACATCCAGGGAAGTCCGCACAATCAATAAACCGAGAATGGATACCTCAAAATAGGTAAAAAAGAAATACACCCCACCCGCAGCAACAAACGGTAACGCCAGTAAAATCGGTTGAATGATTCCGATCGCCGTCCCCATTGCGCCCAGAACTACCCCAGCTAGGGTTCCAAAAGCTGTGAGATACAAACCAATGGGGGGCGATTTAGGACTTGCCATTGTTTAAACCTTTGGAGACAATGGGTAGAGTCTGGGGTTTCCAGGAAGTGAGATGGAGTTCTTTCTTGACGCGATTTTTTAATGGGTAAGCGGAACCGACGGATTTAGCCATCGCCTTCTGATAGGATTTTTCGGTTTTCGCACTCATTTGATCGATGGCAAATCCCAACAGAGGGATTCCATTGTTTTGTAAATAAGTGATGGATTTGATTAAGAGTGCTTTTTGAGTAAATTGCGGTCGCACGATCGCTACTAATCCTTGACTCTGTTGACTCAATGCATGGGCATCCGCGCAGTCAATTAAAGGCGGTGTATCTACAATTACCACGTCATACAGGGAGGCGGCTTCGAGCAACAAGGTTTGCATCCCTGGAGATTCTAAAAACCCTGCCGGACGGGGTTTTTGAAGCCCACAACTTAGGACCCACAGATTCTCAATGGCGGTAGGTTGGACGATTTCTACTAGGCTGATGGCATGGGTAATCGCATCAGTGAGTCCCGGTTCGGCAGCGACTCCACAAAGTTGGTGTTGACTCGGTTGATGCAGGTCCGCATCGATAATTAAAGTTCGCCGAGACAGCATGGCACAAACTGCGCCTAAGTGAGCCGCTACTACAGATTTTCCTTCCCCCGCAACGGTGCTACTGACGACAATCGGGCGTAGGTTATTTTGGGTACGAAACTCTAAGGTTTTTAAGAGGAGGCGGTAGGGTTCGACTAACTTAGGGTTGTCTAAAAAGTGGTCCGGGTTCGTCAGGGCGATCGCCTCCGGTGAGATGTCAGGCAGAATTCCTAACAGGGGGAGATTCAGCAGTCCTTCGAGTTCCCAGCTTTCGTTAACCCGGGGGTCAATCAGTTCCAGCAGCAGCATGATGGAGATTCCCAGGACGGTTCCAGCGGCGATCGCCAGGACTAAAATAACTTTCTTTTGAGGAGCACTAGGCAACAGCGGGATGGTTCCTTTTTCCATGATCCGTAGGTTGCTCACCAGTTGCGCTTCTGCAATCCGCGCTTCTGCCAGCTTGTTTTGTAAAAATTTTAAAGACTCGATCGCCTCGTCTCGCTCCCGCATCAGGGCGGAAAGTTCTTGTTCCTTGATCGGTAGACGATCCAGTTTCATTTGCAGGGCGATCCGCTGCGATCGCAACCCCTGGAGCTTCTTTTCCAGTCCCCCTCGGTCCGTTTCTGCCTTGATTAAGGTCCCGGTGAACTCTTGGCTGAGGGGGTCGTTGGATTCGGTGGCAACAGCCCCCGGGCTGGCTTGAGCATTAGGAATCCGCGCTTTCTGCGCTTCATACTGCGCTAACACTTTGTTTTGTTCTTGACGCAGCAATTGCACCGCTGGATGTTGCTCGGTAAATCGAGCGCTTGCCTGAATCAGTTCCGCCTCAATTTCACTCAGGCGATCGCGTAACTTTTTCAGACTTTCATCTTGTCCGATTCTCCCCTGGGCATAAGCATCGGAAATATTCTCAAAACTTCCGATTTCTTGGATACTTTCCAGACGCTTTTGTGCTTCTTCTAGTTGAGCCACTGCCAAACTTTCTTGCTCTTGAATGCTTCCAATCGTCTCCAGTAGACTTTTAGTTTGTGCCTCCACTGCCACTAAGCCACTCTCTTCTCGATACTGATTTAAGGCAATCTCTGCCGCTTCGGCGATCGCCCGTTGTTCGGGAAGCGCAGATTCTAAAAAGTCTCGAATCGCTTTCGCCTCTAGTTGAATCGCTTCCCGGCTTTTTTCAACCGTAATCTCTAATAAACTATTAACCAGATTCATCGCGATTTCTGGGTCCTCATTTTGATAGCTGAGTTCCAGGATATTCGTGGCGGGAATCAGTTTAATTTTTAAGTTTTTCTTAAATAGAGGTAAGGGGGGTAACCCTTCGACATTGCTCAGATTTTGTTCTAATTTAACCCGCTCTAAGGCTGCCTTTAACCATCCGGGAGATTTAATCAGTTCTGTTTGAGTGGCTAGGGGGCTTGACCCGCCGGGAGTATGACTGGAAAGTTGGGACAGGTTACGGCCTAGTTCGGAGACACTCACCTGTTTTTCATCTAAAATCAGCCGTCCTTTGACTTCATAAACCGGGGGGGTCACCACTAAATAGGCGATCGCCACTGCGATCGCCGACACAAAGGTTGCTAAGGCCGGTACACTCCGTCGCCGTAAAACTGACAGTAACATTGTAAGGCTTTTGTCCATGACACCCAAATTTAACGAGTCATTATTTCCAGTCATTCTATCGAGTCATTATAATGATTTATCTGGAACTCGCTGTCGAGCTTTACCGTCTCTGACTCTATCTGTTTTACCTAATTCTCTAATCATTGAGCGCTCTATTAACCTCTAGTATTGGCTCACCGTTCCCTATCTCCTTGTGTGAGTTAACCCTGGCCCCCAAAAATCACTCAAAATATCAGCCCAATTATTAGGACAGAACTGAGTTTAATTCAGAATATCCCCGATTGATTTTGGGACTGAATCTTCCTTATTATAAGCTTTATGTTTTCTCCTTTTAATTCTTTATTAAAATTTCACAAACTGAATTTAACTTCCTGACCTAGGGGTACTCACCCCTTGGACATGATCCGGGTTTGCCAATGATGTTTGCTCCTTGGGGTATTTGATACCAAATCCGGTTGTTAAAAGTTGGTTTTCTCTGCGCAGCCCCCATAGGCGGGCTAATTCCGCTTTTTTCCCCACCCTGGAGGGTGCGAGTTGTGATCGACCTTTAAAAACCGGATTCTGTATCAGTCCGGATGTGATACAACGACTCCCTCTTGAGAACGGGTAGACCGGGGAAGCACTTCCTCTGTGACGTTCGTTAAGGGAACATTCGTGGGCAGCTTAACTCCAGTCCATTTGGGCTGAGGAGCCAGTTCCTGGGTTTCGGTGGCTACCGGCACTCTGTTTAACTGGTCCACGGTGTGGAGTTTCTTGCCAATCTTCGCATACAGGGATAAATTCTCGAAGCCTATCCGATCCCAGCTATGGTTCTGTTTAACGTAGTCTTGCGCCCGTGACGCCATTTCGGCGAGTTGTTCCCGTTGAGAGAGCGCCTGATTCAGCCCTTGGATACAGGATTCCAGATTGCTCGCTTCAAACAGCAATCCCCGGTCCTCTCCAATGAGTTGCCGATGGGGGGGGATATTACTCGCTAGGACGGGAATTTTTTCCCGCATGGCTTCTAGCATCACTAAGGGCAAGCCTTCCACATCGGACGGGAGCACGAACAGTCCGGCCCCGCGAACAATCTCTGATACAGACTGACCGTGAATTTCCCCGGTAAAGATAATGTGGCGATTTCCCTGGGTTATTTGGACTAACTCTTCCCGGAACGTAGGGGTATCGCTGGCTCCCCCGGCAAAGACGAGTTTCCACCCAGGGGGTTGCAGTTTGAGAAAGGCTTTGAGAAGCAAATCTGGACGCTTTTCCGGAACCAACCGGCCTAGGAATAAAATGTAACGCTGAGGCTCTACCCCCAAGGTGGTCAAATAGGGTAAGTTAGGGTCAGATTCGAGATAGGTGGCCGGAGCAGTGGGAATGTAGCTGGTCTCAATGCTGTAGGTCTTCCAAAAGTAAGATTGCAGTTCTTTGGAAACAACCACGATTTCATCAGCAAAACGAACTGCGGCTCTTTCTCCCCGATAGATAATTTCACTAGAAAGTTTGCCCCACTTACTTCGTTGCCAATCCAGTCCATGACAAGTGACTACAACTTTTGCCGATCGCGTCAGTTTAGGGAGCCAGCAAAAGATGGCAGGGCCGAGGGCGTGAAAATGCACCACATCATAAGTTTTTAGGATCGAGGCGATCGCACCCAGTCCAGAAGCAAAGAAGGCATCCACTCCTTTTAAGGGAATGGAAGGCAAGGAGATCACGCGCACTCCCTTATAGTCATAGGTTTCAAAGCTGGAACTTTGGGTATAGCTCTGTCGAGCGAACAAGTCTACGGTATGACCTTGTTCAACCATTTTAGGATACATTTCTTCACAGTAACGCTCAATGCCACCTTGGAGGGCGGGTAAACCTTTTGCACCAATAACAGCTATTTTCATGGGTTTAAATCGTTGAGGAGTAAATTAAGTGAGTGGTAGGCTGAAAACTTGGGCGGCAATTGCACTGAGTTCTAGCCTTGAAATAAAATGCAATGCTGAACCCCTAGAATTAGGGGAATAATTGCCAATTGGAATGCCAAGTGGGTGGGTGTGGATTGTGATATCAACCAGAGTAGGGGGAAGAGAGGGGAAGGGCTTTGCCGTACTGCCAACGGTGCAGCATTTGGCGATAGACTTCCTGAACTATACGGGGTGCGCTATAGGGTTGAACCGTTCGTACACAAGCTTCTGAAGAATATAGGTCCGGATTCGCCAGGACTCGCTGCAAGGCATCGGCGATCGCCGATGGGGTTCTTTCTGGGCAGACGATGCCACTATCTGCCGAGAGCAGTTTAGGGGTTTCGCCACAGTCTGTTGTTATCACAGGAGTTCCGCAGGCAAGGGCTTCGAGAACCGTGACGGGTAACCCTTCATAGACGCTACTGAGCAAAAAGGCACTGGCTGCGCGATACAGTTGAGCCAATCGGTCCGAGTTAACGGCCCCGAGGAGGGTGATGCGATCGCCTAAGTTCAACCCTTTGATCTCACGGCGTACCTGTTCTTCTAACTCTCCGGCTCCTGCCATTAGCAAATGTACCTGGGGATCACCCAAAGCGGCGATCGCCTGAATCGCTAATAGCGGGTCTTTTTGCGGATGCAATCGTCCGGCAAATAACAGGAATCGCACCGTTTCAGCTAACCCGAGTTCTTGGGCCAGTTTCCGGCGTTTCATGTCCCGTTCTTCGCGCTTCTCGGGATAGAAACTTTCCGGATCAAATCCATTTTTTAAAAAAGCAACCCGTGCCGCCGATTCCGGATAGGCTTCCCGATAATGCTGTGCTGACTCACTATTACAGGAATACACCTGATCGAATTGTTTAATCAGTAACTTTTCTAAAGCAAAATATACTCCCGGAAACCGCTGCCACAGAATCGCTTTCCCCCCCAAACGGCGATCCATTTGCTTGCGGATATCGTTGTGAATAAAAAGGGTTTTATCTCCTGCCCAGTTGAGACTGGCGAAAGTGGGTTCTATTCTATGAAAATGCATAAAATCTGAGGCGAAATTGTGCCGGAGCAAGGAGGCTCCGTAGGCAATTGTCGTCGGAATCAACTTCCTAACATTATCCTCGCCTACTGCGCTCACCGGCATGAATTGAATCGCTTTTCCGGCATATTCCCTCGATTCCCATACCCCCAAGGCCGATCCGGGCAATCCAGTCCCGACTACCCTAACCTCAAATTCATCGGGAGCATATTTAATAAAAGAACGGATAACAGTTTGAATGCCACCAATACTGCTATACCACGGATTAAATTGATAAAAAATTGTCAAAACTGGCTTAGTCATGCCTTAGTCTGAACTCCCTCCTTTTTTGGAATGCTGTAACTCATCGGATGATTACCTTCAGTTACCTGAAGATCACGTTTCACTGTTTCCCTAGGTCAATCTAGGCGTGGACAAGTATCATCCCTAAATGGTCAAGTCCTTGAGGCACTTTTCCCAGAAAAGTCTGGACAATCATGGCCCCAAGATGTACCACCCTAAGTATTTATGACAGATTCCCTTTCAGAGGAGAAAGCCCTTATTCTCCCCTCTTTCCTCGCGTAGGACCCGAGGAAAGAAAATGTGTTCGACTATCAGGCTAAATTACAAGTAATCACCGTTGTTTCTTCGGAGAACCAAAGAAGAGTTACTTTTTGATTCAACAGTATTCACTGTACTAACCGCAAAGATAACTCGCCCCCTATTTTTGATGTATTTTAAAACAAGATTCAACTTTCAGAGCCAACTTTATCAAAAGTTTAAGAAGTTTTGATAAAATTTCTGGGTTTGGAAACCTCGGGAGCAATTCCGAGACTCAACCTAAAACCCTAAATTTATTGCCCAACCTATTACAGCTCAAATATTAAGGGGAAATTCCGGATTTTATAGACAACATTCAAGTTGTCTACCCTCGGGAATTTTTGGCAAACTAAGCGTCTAGGGCAGTCTTCCCGGGCTTGTACCACCCCAGCCTAATGCCCTTAGTCGGAAACCCGGTGGTAGGCAACCTACTTTTGAGTTCCTTTTCCCCTATTGATTTGACGATCACCGGAGTTAGGCTTCGCTTTACCCTTTTAGGCGAAGCAATGCCAGCTTGGAACCTACATCCTCCGGGTTTAATCCCCGATATGCTGGGTTAGCTTTTACAAAAAACTACTCTAACTTTAACAGGAAGTAAAGAAAAAGTAAAGAGTGTAAAAATATTCTTTGCCTCTGACAAGGGTTATTTTTCCTGGAAAGGATAACCTCCAAGGGTTTCAGATTTCAACTTCCGGAAAAACCCTGCATCAAATTCCCAATTAGGGGGAGGTGGGATCTCGTGGAACCCGGTCACGGTTGATGATGAGCGCGATTCGGACCCTCAAGTATATCAGGCTGATATACATAAAAAATCAACCGAGCTGCCCTGTTTTAGATCTACCACAGGTTAAACGGCTAAAAAGACGGGTAGTTTACCCGGACTTGAATATGACGGGTATAGGGTCGTTTTAAATAGAGAATTGACCGCTTTCACCAATTCGGCTGGAGCCGGTTAAATCCCCTGAAGATCTGCCTCCCGCTCCCTTTGCATCCCTGTACAGTCCCCCTTCTTAAAAGGGAAGCCAGAGGAATAAATGTTAAATTGCTGAGGGAAGCCACCGCAATAAATGTTTTATTATTGGGAAAAACCAGCGGAAACCATGTTGATCTCACGAGGGAAGCTAGAGGAATAAATGTTTATCTCACAGTTTTTTTTAATTTTGTAAAAGGTCTAATACGTTAAAAGCGGGAATGTTGAGGTAGGTTATAAAAAATTTATGTTTGTCTAAAAAATCAAAAAATTCTAGGGAAAATTTAGGGAAGCTTGTATGCCAGCATTTATATCTTGCTCCCTATCTTTATAGCAAACTGCTACCCGACTGGCTATATAACCAATGCTTACCTATTGCTGAAACAAGCAACTTCGGCCCGGGGATGCCTGCTTCTATATTTCGGTAGAGGTACTTTGGGAGTTGTTAGGACTAGGATCGAAACTGCCAAAAAATATAAAAATACAGGAATAAGGAGTTATGAAGTTTGTCTCGGATCCACCGACGGCGGTTAAAATCGAGAAAATGAAAACCCGATTACGATCGCAACATCCCTTGCTGCTGTCTAAAGGGATTGATCGCACCCGCTTTGAGTTGGATGACGGGAAATCAGGCGATCGCGAGTTTTCTTTTTTGGTCATCGGGGATAGCGGATCCGGACGCCACATCAAAAACAACCCCCAACGCCAACTCGCCAAACAGATGCTGCAACACCGGGAGAACTGCCGGTTTATTCTGCATACCGGCGATGTCATTTATCTCGTGGGTTCGAGCGAATATTACCCCCAAAACTTCATCGAACCCTATCGGGAATTTATCGTGGGTGGAGAACATCCCGATCGCATTGCCTACAACAAAATGGTATTCAAACTCCCCATTCTCGCTGTTCCCGGGAACCACGATTACTATGACCTCCCCCTGTTATACGGGGCGATCGCCCAAGCGGCCCAACCCCTGCGCCATCTCTTGCGGGGCCACTTCAATCTCGATGTGGGATGGCATGGTTCTGAGCAAGGTAAAGCCTACGCCCGGGCCTTTCTCGACTACCTCCAGGACATTCCCGACTTCCTCCTCGGCGCTCATTTCGATCGCCATTACACCGCCCAAACGGACACCGGACGCTGTTTACGCTATCAACCCGGAAAGTTTACCCGCTTACCGAATCGGTATTATACCTTTCGCTATGGGGACATCGACTTTTTTGCCTTAGACTCCAATACCTTTAATGAACCTCCCCCCCTTCCCAACACCCCAGAAGGCCATCAATACCGGCGGTTGTTAGAAAAACGGCGGGATCAGTTGGAAGTTCAGAAAACCGAACTCACCGCGCGATCGCAAGCACTCAACCCCCATAACTCTCATGATGCCGAGGAACTGGATGATCTGGAAGCCAAGTTAGAGCAGATCGAAGAAATGCAGCTCGATATTGAAAAACAACTAGAATCCAATGAAAACACCGTTACCGATATTGAACAACTCCATTGGTTTAAACAACGCCTGATTCAGTCTTGGAATACCCCAGAAGTGCGGGGACGAATCCTCTTTTTCCACCATCCCCCTTATGTAACCGAGGCCACGAAGTGGGATCAAGGGCAAACCCTCGCTATTCGCCGTCAACTCCGGTGGGTTTTAGATGAGGTGGCCCAGGAGGTTGGGGACCAGACCCAAGGCAGGCCCCTCCTGGATTTAGTGATCAATGGTCACGCCCACTGTCTGGAATATTTACAAACGGGAGATACGGGACACGCCGATTCCCATATCAATTGGATAGTCTGTGGCGGTAGCGGATATAGTTTGCGGCGTCAGCGAGTAGGGGGTTCCGACTTAACCGAGTGGTTCCCGGAAAGTGAGGAGGAGCGCCTGGTGGCCCGCTCGAAATTGTTTGTCGGGCGCAAGGGTCGAGGTTCCGATAAGCAACGCCCCTACTCCTTTTTACGGGTTGATGTCCTAGAGGGGTCTCCCCCCAAGTTGCGGATACAACCCCTGATTTCCGAACGAACCCATCATCAATGGCACGATCGCCAGGGGGAAGCGTTTATGATTTAAGCCGGTCCCCTGGTTTTGCGATAGAGGAACCCTGCTTTTTCCAATTGTCCCCGGTTGACGGCTTCATCGAGCAGGATCGTTGTTGCTTCGATATTGAGACTCAAGGCAACAGCAACCTCGGGAACAGTGATGGTTTCCCAATGGGTGATATATGCGATCGCATCAGTCACCGATCGCAGGGGTTCGAGCTCCGGTGCAATTTGAGTGATGGCATCTCGCAGGACGGAATAGGGTCGATATCCCATCATCAGCAGCGATCGCCCTGAGTTCGGGCGCAGCATCATGCTGGGAAACCGGGCAATCCCGCGATAGCGCATTTCTTTCAAGTCCTGGCGGAATGCTTCTACAGAATCGGGATGGTCCAAATCCCGCTCAAAGCGATCGCCATCAAAGCCGAGTTCCGGGTTCAATTCCGTCCCCAGTTCCAGCAGAACCTCCCTCTGGGAAATATTGCGTCCCTCTAATATCACTGCCTCTCGCAGTCGCCGCAAATAAGACTCACCCACGTTGGAACCTTGTTGTGAGGCGGCTTTCACGGCAATACAAGCCGGATAGGAGGAAGTCGGGGGGTTCTTGACCCAGATTTTCTCATCAATCGGCATTCCCGTGAGGTGTCGGACCTGGATCCAAACGGGACCCATTTGGATGGGACGGGAAATATGGTTGAGGGGGTCGCTAAATTGTTGCCAATCTCGCAGGAGTCCCCCCATTGAATAGCGCCACACCAGGCGATCGCCAAACTCGTACTGTAAGCGTCGCCGCTGGGGTTCCACCGCCCAACTCCAGGAACAGAGGGGGTCAGTATAGTAGGTGATTTCCAGAGGTACTACAGGATTTGAATTTTCGCCGAGGGTTTGGGGATCCGGTGAGGTCTCCAAGGAGGCGATCGGGGGATAAGTTTGCATGATTAAGGATGTTTGTTATAAATAGGGGTTGAATTGAGGGAGGCGATCGGCATTTTGATAATTTCTGTAGCAGGCGATCGCTGGGTTAGTGCATTTTTTCTTCACCTTGAAACCATGATAATTCCCCTTTCTTCAGGGGAAAGGGGAATTTCATCTAGCTTGGAGTTAAGCCGTCAGGGTTGGACAAAATCCAACCCCGTTTTCTAAATGAGCTCGCCCAGGAGAGGCTCCGTCCTGTGAGCCTCCATCCTTCAAATGACCGATTTTCTTATTTCATCGGTGCTTTCGGACTACTCAGACTCGTTTGGGGGTAAGAAGACCACTGATTCCGTCCATTTGGAGTGGCGGATTTCACCTCAGCCGAACGTTTCATACTCAGTTCTTGTTCCTTTTTGAACGCCTGTTCTTCCGTCAAATTCGTCCCTTCACTCGTCTGATTGCGGGTCATCCCTTCAGTCTTCACCACATAATCAAGGGGGTCATCCACATACACCCAATTTTCCCCATCGGGCCAAGATCCTTGACCTTCATTCCAAGGTCCGCGCGCACTGGTTCCATTGGACATATTAAAGTACAAATGACTGTAGCGCGGGTCAGCTTGTAGCACTCCCGGGGGGAAATTGGGTTCGATGGTTTCTAGGGCTGCGGCGAACATTTTGTAATGAGAAACTTCCCGCGTCATTAAAAAGCGTAAAGTATCTTTTACATCTGGATCATCGGTAAATTGCATCAAATATTCATAGACAATTTTCGCCCGAGACTCAGCGGCGAGATCCGATCGCAAATCAACGGTCAAATCCCCATTTGCATTCACATAGGTTCCTGACCAAGGCACACCTTGGCTATTCGTGACCGTTGGACCACCGCCAGATACGGCTAATAATTGCGGTCCCGTCATCGCAATTTGATGAATCAGGTCCTCTCGTCCGGTCTTATTTCCCCCCAGAAATTGCATGATTTCGCTGTTTTCCGCCGCGTTTTTCAGGTCTCCATTGATTCCATCGAGCAACATGGTCACCAAGGCCCCGACAATCTCCA
>CBFGOM010000005.1:0-64341 GCA_965650385.1 uncultured Oscillatoriaceae bacterium | reverse complement strand
CGCTACAGGTAGGCGGCAGAAGCCCCCTTACGAGGAACCTACCCATTTTTTTCCTCTATAACTTTCCGTTTTAGCACAGCAATCCCTTCCGCCATGCGTTTTTCCCAAGGATCTGCGGCAGTGAGGGAAGGCAAACGGCCTTTTTCCTGTTGGAACCGCCGCGCCCGTTTTGCTAACTCTCGCGCTTCTTCTAGGGTGAGATTAGCGCGCTTGGCCGCGATCGCCTCTGCTACCTGCTTGAGTCGGTCTTCACTCATGGACTTAGCGAGAATCGCATAAGCTTCGCCAAACGGATTAATTCGGTCAATCAAATCAATGTTGCACCTTTTTGAAAGATTTTACCGAATGATAAAGGCGATCGCTGATCACACTTTTGTTCCTTTCTCTCAAGATATTTTAATTGTAGCCCTAACCAGCAGAACTGTTTCGTTCTTTGATGGGTCAGCAATCCGGGGAAATGTAGGAAAAAAAGGGAAACGAGATGTATATTCCCTGCATGAGAGCTTGGTGATTCAGGCGATCGCTACTCTTGTTAGAGCCTTCGTTGTGAGGTGTGTTAGGAATCAAAGTTTACCTTTAAATTTATAGCATTGATCCAGTGCGTCACTGAGCCGAATTTAAAAATAACCGCAATCAAGAGAGGACCTGACGCACTCTACAACTGTGTTTCAATTGAGTTGAATGATGCCCTTGGAATGGGCAGAATGTTGGAAAATGATAACATTTGAAAGCTGGTGGAATTTCTAGGGGGGAGGGGAAGAGAATCCGCTTGGGATGAGGATTGGCTGGATTTTTCCGCCGGGAATCTATAAGCCCCTGCTTAACAATTCGATATTCACTTTCAATGAAGGCAATGATAAAATACGGCAAACCTGTAGAATCAAACGGCTTGTCAGCGATCGCCGGTCCAGTTTTGACCGTCTGCCCATCCCGCTTTTTAACCCTAACCCTGACCGTATCTTGAACAGAGGACACTAACAATGGGAAAACCCACTGGCTTTATTGAATTCCTGCGCGAATTACCGTCTGAACTCAATCCCCTCGATCGCATTGGTAATTGGGATGAGTTTCACCTCCACATGGACGAGGACAAACTCCGCACCCAGGCAGCGCGTTGTATGGATTGTGGCACTCCGTTCTGTCATACTGGCACTTTGATTAGTGGCATGGCAAGCGGTTGTCCGGTGAATAACCTGATCCCGGAATGGAATGACCTGGTGTATCGGGGTCTGTGGCATGAAGCACTCGATCGCCTCCACAAAACGAACAATTTCCCAGAATTTACGGGTCGCGTCTGTCCCGCCCCTTGTGAAGGGTCCTGCGTCCTGGGCATCACGAACCCCCCCGTGACGATTAAAAATATCGAAAATACCATCGCCGATAAGGGATGGGATGAGGGGTGGATTACCCCGGAACCCCCGGCAAAACGCACGGGTAAAAAAGTGGCTGTGATTGGTTCGGGTCCTGCTGGATTGGCAGCAGCAGCCCAGTTGAACCGGGTGGGACATGGCGTTACGGTATATGAAAGGGCCGATCGCCCCGGTGGATTGCTCATGTATGGTATTCCTAACATGAAGCTGGACAAAGAACAAGTGGTATTACGCCGGATTAAACTCCTGGAAGATGAAGGGGTAAAATTTGTCTGTAATACAGAAGTCGGGAAAGATATCACCGCACAACAACTAATGGAGGAGTATGATGCGGTCATTCTCTGTACCGGCGCGACTAAACCCCGGGATTTACCCATTGAAGGGCGCGATTTACAGGGGATTTACTTCGCGATGGACTTTCTCACAGGCAATACCAAAGCCGTGCTAGACCGATACAAAAACGGTAGCTTTATTTCTGCGGAAGGCAAAGATGTGGTGATTATCGGTGGCGGTGATACCGGAACCGACTGCGTGGGAACTTCTGTGCGTCATGGATGTAACAGTGTGGTGCAGTTGGAAATTTTGCCGAAACCCCCAGAAACTCGGGCTGCTAACAATCCTTGGCCCGAATGGCCGAAGGTGTATAAGTTGGATTATGGACAGGAAGAGGCAGCGGCAAAATTTGGGGCTGACCCTCGGGTTTATACAACAACAGCGACGAAGTTTGAAGGGGATGACAAAGGCCGGGTGAAGGCGGTACATACCGTGGTGGTAGAATGGCTCAAGGATGAGCAAGGCCGTTATACACCCAAGCCGGTTCCGGGAACGGAAAAGGTCGTTCCGACTCAGTTGGTATTGTTGGCGATGGGATTTTTAGGTCCAGAACAACCGCTGTTGGATTCTTTGGGATTGGAACGGGATGCCCGTAGCAATGTCAAAGCGGAACATGAGAAATATACAACCAGTCTTCCCGGAGTGTTTGCGGCAGGGGATTGCCGTCGGGGTCAGAGTCTGGTGGTTTGGGCGATTAATGAAGGTCGTGGGGTGGCGCGGGAGTGCGATCGCTACCTGATGGGAAATACGGATTTACCGTAAGTCCGGAACATCTTATGCCGCCGAACCAAACTGCGATCGCCAGTTCAGCATCGGCGGCAACCCCACGGGGTTCAAGCGGATTAGGGTTATCCCCGCTTGGGGGAGATTGGGAATTCCCTAGCCTCTCGTCTGGTCAATTTAGCTTAGTAGCTATCATCTCCAGGAACTTCGTCCTCGGTTTCAACCGCTGCCGTTCCGGCAAGGTCTAACGAGGCATCGTGAATGGCTTGCCATAAAGAAATTAACTCAGTCCCGCTGAGGTCACTACTTTTATACTCCTTGACGGCCTCTTCTACTTCCTTTTGGGTATGCAGATGGGGCACGGTTTGGTTATCAGATGACATAAAAAAACCTCTACTGATCAAACTGACGACATGGGATTGAGTGGTGGGTTGTGAATCACTGGGTAATTCTTCACCGCTCATTGGCAATCTTATTTGAAAGAAAAGTGCATAGGCATGAACGCCTAAAATCACTCAATCCTATCCTCCAATTTCAACGGGAATCTCTCTCCATTATCGGGATAAAGTTACGGTTGAATGAGGAATCACTGAATTTGACTTTATTGTAATCACATTTCTTTTAAAAAAGGATTAACTGTTACATTTTTTCGCAATTATGATGAAAATTACATAAAATTTTAAGAATTAGCAACTAAAAATGTTAACATTTAATGCTGCGATCGCCCCCGTAATCTCATAGGAAATCTAATATTCAAAGCTCTATCACAACCCCCAAGCTGAAGCCTGGGGGTTGTGATAGAGCTAGAGCAACCGAATTCCGTATAATTTAGAAAAACTACGATGACAACCGGATTTGCTCTGAGGCGTTTTATGCAACCGCTGCGGGTAATCCTAAACGTAGACGGACTTCGGAGATCGGTTCGTGCCAATGGTCTTCAAATCGATAGCCGAGTAAAAACTCAGCTTGTTTTCCCAAGGCTTGTCCTTTGGCTAAATTCGCCCTGATTGCCCCACTCTGGCGAGGGGCCAACAGCGGATAGAAAATTTGAGCGAGAGTGAGACTGACTCGCAAAGATGGACTATAGTCTTGGGCTGCGGCAAAAGCTAGAACGCCAATCTCTCCGGCATAGCTGGTATCAAACCCAAGCAAGCAGTGGAAAATGTCGTGAGTTACGGCATAGCGAAGGGCGAAGACATTTCGTTGGGCGATCGCATCGAATTCGGGGCTGACATTAAAGGGTTTGAGGCGATTTTTTGTGAGATGTTCAGCATACTCGCGCCCAAAAGTACCGGAGGGATACGCTAACAATTGGTCTACATTAATTTCGGGATAGTATCCCGTGACCGCAGCGAGTTTGGGGGCAAGATTCGGATGAGCTTTTGCCCCGAAAGCATCCGCCTTTAATAGAGCAAAATCCCCTAATTTCTCCGATTTCTGGTAAAGTTGAAAAGCGTGATAGAGCTGTTTAACTTGAATGCCCATACCGGGAAAACCACAAGATAGATTGCTGCTATTCTATCTAATCAAGATCATCCTGGATCGGTGAACTGAGTCTACCGGGCGATCGCCCCAGAAGACGGACCGAAAATTATACTTTTTGTAAACAGGAGCAAAAGCGTGCTCACCCCTGGAGTAAAATTGGTGTAACCCAAAACAACCCGCCCTATACCCAGATTGCGCGGAGGAGGAGATACTAATTCCCAAATCCCATGAGATAGCCACTGATACAAATTCTCAGAGTCATGAAAATAATTTTAGTAGAAGATGACGAACCCGCGAGTGCGGCGCTTTCTGTTGCCTTAAGAAAGCAGAACTATAGCGTAGAAGCAGCAGCCGATGGGGAAACCGCCCTGGAACTGGCAACGCTCTTGGAGTGTGACCTGATTTTACTCGACTTAGTAATTCCCAAACTTGATGGAATTAGCTTATGCCGAAAACTGCGGGAACAAGGATACCAAAAACCCATCTTGCTGCTGACAGCAAAGGACTCTCCCCAGGATATTGTTACCGGGTTGGATGCGGGGGCGGATGATTATGTCGTCAAACCCTATAATCTTTCCGAACTGATGGCGCGGATTCGGGCGTTGTTACGACGGGGGGCGGCCCCAGTGACGGAGACCCTAACTTGGTTAGAGTTATGCTTAAACCCCGTTTCTGGGGAGGTAACCTGGAATGGGCAACCCTTGGGGGTAACCGCCACAGAATATAAGCTTTTGGAGTTGTTTTTGAGAAATCCCCAACGGGTGTTTAGTCGCAGCGCAATTATCGATCGCCTCTGGTCCTTTGATGATTCCCCCACAGAAAATGCCGTGACTGTTCATATTAAAGACCTGCGGCAGAAATTCAAAGCCATCGGCATTGACAACGACCCCATTGAAACCGTGTATGGACTCGGGTATCGACTCAAACCCGCCACGGAGCCCAATCCCGAACCCCCGGAAACTGAAACCGCCCCCAAGCCAAAGACACCGACCCCGGGCAAACAACTCCAAGCGATCGCCTCCATTGCGCAGATTCTGGAAAAATATCGACCCCGATTAACCCAACAAATTGCCCTGTTGCGGCAAGCTTACAACGCCCTAGCGGCGGGAGAACTGACCGACGAACTTCAGGAACGCGCCATCCAGGAAGCCCATAAACTGGCCGGGTCCTTGGGTCCTTTCGGCTATTTAGAAGGCTCCAACCTAGCGCGAAAAATTGAATATCTGCTGATGTCACCCACCCCCCTCGGTCCTGCGGAAACCCGGCAGCTAGAGGAATGGACCCGAAGATTAAGCGAAGAACTGACCAAACCGCCCACGGAGAGTAGCCTAGAAGTCCCGGCCCCCGCTAAAGCACGGACCCTGCTGGTGGTTGACTCCGATCGCGCGATCGCCACCGCCCTCAACGCCCAAGCGGCTAACCTGGGAATGACCGTAGAAAGCGCCCTCACCCTCACCGCAGCGCGAAAAGCGATCGCCCGGACCCCCCCCGAACTGATCCTCCTGGATATTGCCTGTCCTGAAACCAGCACCTCCCCCGGGAAAAACGCCGGACTGCGGTGGTTGCAGGAAGTCGCCCACGAATTTCCCACCCTACCGATTCTCGTCTTTACCGCCCTTGATAACCTCGCCGATCGCGTCGCCGTATCCCGGTGTGGAGGACGGGGATTTTTGCTCAAACCCGCCACTAGCGACCAAATTTTAAAAGCGATCGCCCAAGTCCTGCCGCCCAAAGCGACCCCAGAAGCCAAAGTCCTCATTGTTGATGATGACCCAGCGGCCCTCGCCGTCATGAAAGAACTCCTGCAACCCTGGGGACTGGAAGTCACCACCCTAGACAATCCCGAAAAATTTTGGGAAATTTTAACCGCAGTCGGTCCCCATCTGCTGATTTTGGATTTAGAGATGCCAAAATTTAATGGAATTGACCTCTGTCAAGTCGTGCGACAAGACCCCAACTGGGGAGACCTACCGATTTTAGTCGTTACCGCTCATACTGATGCTCAATCCCTGCGGCAAGTCTTTGCTGTAGGGGCGGATGATTTTATTGGTAAACCCATTGTAGGGCCCGAATTAGTCACGCGCATTACCAGCCGGATCGAACGCGATCGCTTTCGGCAACAACTGGAAGCCCTCAAACACAAAACAAAGGAAAACCAGCCATGAACGGCATTTCCGACTGGGATAAAAGCCAAGGACAACTGATTGCCGAACTTGAAGAACTTCGCCAGGAACGCGATCGCTTGCGGGAGGAACGCCTCACCCCGGAGGAATCTCGGGTTTCCAGTGCCTTATCGGCAGATGAACATCGGGTTCGCAACATCCTCAATCTCGCGCCTCTTCCCCTGATGATCCATACCCAAACTGGAGAAATCATCCAAATCAACAAAATCTGGAGCGATTTGAGCGGATACAGTCATCAAGATATTCCGACGATCGCCCACTGGACGGTAAAAGCCCATCCTAACTGCGCTCAAAAAGTGCAAACCGCCATTGCTCACCTTTACGATGTCCATGAACGCATCTGCACCGAAGAATACACCATCACCACCAAAACCGGCCAACACCGCACCTGGCAGTTTACCTGTGCCTCCCTGGGAACCCTAGCCGATGGGCGGCGATTCGCCATTAGTATGGCAACGGATATCACCGATCGCAAACAAACGGAAGCCCTACTACAACAAACTAATCTGGAACTCGAAACCCGAGTCGTCGAACGGACCGCCCAACTCAGGGCCCTGACTGAGCGCCTGCAACAGGAGCTCCAGGAACGTCAGCAGACTGAACAACTCCTGCAACAACAAGCCCAGTTGTTAGATTTAGCCCATGAGACCATTCTCACCCGAGACCTTAAGGGTTATATCACCTTCTGGAACCGGGGGGCAGAACGAATGTATGGAATTACCAAATCCGAGGCGATCGGGCAGATGTATCACGACCTCCTCGCCGCCCAACTTCCTCAGCCCCTAGCGGACATCGAAGCCGAACTCTTGAGGGTGGGCTACTGGGAAGGAGAAATTACCCATACCCCACCCCACGGCATCCCCTTGATTGTGGCTTCGCGCTGGGTCTTGCAGTATGATGAATTTCAGCAACCGCTACAAGTGCTAGAAATTAACAACAATATTACCCGTCGCCACCAAGCGGAAGCCAAACTACGCGAAAGTGAGTCACGCTTCCGGCAGTTAGCTGAAAATATTCGCGATGTATTCTGGAGTGCGGATATCATCCAGAATCAACTCATTTACGTCAGTCCGGCTTATGAAAAGATTTGGGGTCGTCGTTGTGAAACCCTGTATCAGAACCCAAACGACTGGCTAAATGCCATTCATCCCGAAGACCGGCCCCGAGTGGAACAAGGGGTGAGCCAAAAATATTTTAATGGGGAATATGATCAAGAATATCGGATTGTGCTCCCCGATGGTTCCTTACGCTGGATTCACTCTCGCGCTTTTCCGATTCGGGATCAGACCGGAAAATTAGTGAGAGTGGCGGGATTGGCAACGGATATCACCGATCGCAAAACTGCGGAACGAGCGATACAAGCATCCCAAGCGCGATTAGCGGGGTTGGTGGAAATTGCTTGCGATGGGATCATTTCCGTGGATAGCAATCAACAGATTACGTTATTTAATCAAGGTGCAGAACGCATTTTTGGCTATGATGCCGCCGAGGTTTTGGGTCAACCCTTGGACCTGCTGATGCCCAGTCGATTTGTGGTGGATCACCGTCTCCAAGTCCAAAACTTTGGCAAAACCTCGGGGCGTACACAATCGATGGGAGAACGCCGGGAAATCACCGCCCGTCGTTCTGATGGGACGGAGTTCCCCGCAGAAGCTTCGATTTCTAAGCTGGAGATTGATGGAGAACAAATTTTTACGGCAATTTTGCGCGATGTGAGCGATCGCAAACGCACCGAAGCAGCTTTATCTCAACTGGCGGCGATCGTTGAGGATTCTGAAGATGCGATTTTGAGCAAAACCCTGGAAGGGACGGTAGTGAGTTGGAATGCCAGTGCCTATAAGTTATTTGGGTACTCTTCCGCCGAGGCGATCGGGCAGTCTATCTTCACTCTGATTGTACCGAGCGATCGCCACTCTGAGGAAACCCATCTGCTCAACAAAATTGCTCAGGGGGAATCGGTGCAACAGTTTGAGACCGTGCGAATGCGCAAGAATGATACCCCCATTCATGTTGCTTTGACCATTTCTCCGGTGAAAGATGGCCGAGGGAAAATTATTGGCATCTCCACCATCGCCCGGGACATTAGCGAACGCCGTCAAATTGAGCGGATGAAAAATGAATTTATCTCCATTGTTTCTCACGAAATCCGCACCCCTCTCACGTCAATTCGCGGGGCGATCGGACTCCTTGCCAGTGGAATGTATCAAAACAAGCCCGAACGAGTCCAGCGAATGCTAGAAATTGCCCTCACCGACAGCGATCGCTTGGTCCGTCTGGTCAATGATATACTGGATTTAGAACGTCTGGAATCCGGTCGTCTGGAATTAGTCAAGGAGCGGTGTGATGCAGCCCATGCGATCGCCCAAGCCGTAGAAGGGGTTCAGGCGATCGCCGACAAAGAAGGAGTCCGTTTTTGCTTACCTCCCGGAACCGCCACTGTCTGGGCCTCTCCCGATGCCCTACAGCAGATTTTAACCAATTTGCTCAGTAATGCGATTAAATTTTCTCCCTCTCAAAGTATCATTACCCTCACCGTTCAACCCCAATGGCAAGGGGTTCTCTTCGCCGTCCGTGATTCCGGTCGAGGCATTCCAGCGGATAAATTAGAAATGATTTTTAATCCCTTCCAACAGGTCGATGCTTCTGACTCCCGACAAAAAGGGGGAACCGGCTTAGGATTGACCATTTGTAAGCGCATCGTCCATCAACATGGAGGCCGCATCTGGGTCGAAAGTACCCTCGGTGAGGGCAGTACCTTTTACTTTACCCTCCCAGATCCTCCCAGTTCGCCAGAAGTCCATTGAATGCCTGGTATTCACTCTATCCTGGTTAATGAACGGGTTAACCTCAAGGGTCATATTCTGTTCTCCAGAACCTCTATGTCATACGGAATCGGGTTGTGATAGGTCTATAAAACCCCACCCGGTCAAGGTGGTGAATTGAATGACAAAAAATCATGATTTCTTGTAGGGGCGCAATGCTTGCACCCCTACAATCTACACCCCTTGACAGGGCTAGTTGATAAAACCCCCCAGGCTGTTCGTATAGCGTTCCGCAGTGGATTTTCTGTATCAGCCTGCGCCCGCTGGCTTTCTCCTGTGAGCCTCCAGGCTTGAGCCTGCGGGTTTCTATTAACCTAGAGCTCCCGAATATTGATAAATTTCCCTTAACTGTGTGATTTAAAAACTTGATAGTGAGGCGCTCCATCGGTGTTCAATCCCGGAGAGAGGCGATCGCCTTTTGCCCGTGAGGAAACCGGGTTTTGTCTTCAAATCATGACGTTCAAAGGCCATATCTGGATGAAACTCTAGGGTTGCGATCGCGGTATCCGCTTGGGGTCATAAAATTCAGTGATTGACAAATTCTCCCGGATCAAGGAGAATCCTTTCTTGAAGGGGAAAGGCACTCTAGCCCCTTCCCTAGACCGCATTCAAGTTAAGAGAAAATACCCAAAAAAAGGGGGTCAAGAAGAACACAGTGAACCGAAAAGAATCGGAAAAGCCAGAAAGGTTTGATCTGAATCCCATCCCATTGAAAACTCTAGCCCCCCGTCTCCAAGTTTAATCCGGGTGATTGCCATTTTCCTAATGTTTATTGCACTTAGAGGTGGCTATGAATGAGAAACTAATCTTAGTAGTTGATGATGAAATTACCGTTCGAGAAGTGGTGCAAATTTGCTTAGAAGACCTCGGGGGATGGCGCGTTTTATTAGCACCCTCAGCTCAAGACGGTTTAAAGCTGGCTGCCACAGAACAACCCGATGCAATCATTTTGGATATTTCTATGCCGGGAATGGATGGCTTTGCTTTTCTCGATCGCCTCAAAGGAAACCCCAAGTCTCAGTCAATTCCCGTCATTTTATTGACCGCCAAAGCACTTTGGTTTACCCAGCATCAGCTTAATCAGTTAAAAGTCGCCGGTGCTATTTCTAAACCCTTCAATTCCCTGACCCTATCCCAGACCGTCGCCACCCTACTAGGCTGGGAATAACCGGATCAGGGATAGGTTCTTTCCATGAGTTCCCAGGGGGTCTTTATCCGTTCTTGATCAGGGCTGGATCAGGTCTGGATAGGCTCTTGAGCTAGTGATTCCAAGGGATAGCGATTCACCCCCTTAGCCAGTCAAGACCTGCTAAACCTCCCCCGATTCTGACCCCATCTTGACCCACTTCAGCGCATTATTTCCCCACAAGCAGCACCTCCAGGGTTTTCTAAGCGCTTTCTTGCCCATTAGAGCAAATTCCCTTGTGTAACTTTTGCTATTCACAAAGGAACGCTTCTGTTTATAATTAAAATAGCTATATTACCTTTCCTGTGTCTAAGGAGACCCAATGTAACTGATGACGAATCCTGGACTATACGTTTAAAATCTTTCTCTGTCAAGAACAAGATATCCAGCCCAATCGGTGCTGATTTCTAAGTCGATTCCGTTGCTAACTCATCAATCAATTCAGGGAGACACTTGCCTGCATTGTTACACCCCATGCCCTCGGGGACTGAACAATCAAGGTGGCCGTGCTCACCCCACCCAGACAGGAAGCTTTATTTTCCGGTCTGAGTGCGGAATTTATCCCGGGAGGCCGTTGTCATATCTTCCACCAGCTTGCGATCCCCACCCTTCATCCTGCTACTTGAATCTATGGGGAGAGTTCTCTCTTAACCCGGTGCAGGCGGACTAGGGACAGAACTCAGGCGTTTGATTGGCCTATTACGCGATCGCTCGATGGGGTAAAACATGAAACATCCCTTCATGTCTCAACTTCCGTAGAGCGCTCAGTCCTATGTCAGAAAAAGGCTCCACGGTGGATTGAAATCAAACGGCCCTAACTCCGAGTTAATCCTCGGGGGGGAAATAGATTAGCTTAGTGCGATCGCCCAAATCGCTTTTGCAGTACAGGATTTAGATTTCCTACCCTAGAAACTAGGTTTGACCCTCGCCCGCTCTTACCTCTGAATAGACCTCTTGCAAAATTCTAAAAAGCCCCCTTTAATAAGGGGAGTTTGGGGAATCAATCCTTTTTTGCAAGCCGTTTAATGAACGATTCCCCTGTTCAAGGATGGAAAATTCCAGGGAGGAAAGGGGGAACAATCCGATAGTTTGTAAGCCGTTGAATGACTGGCGTAGGGGTTAAGAAATCTTAAGGTTTTTCCGCTACTGTACTGACTCCCTCCAAGCGATCGCCTGTGGAATTTGCCCAGAACTCAATCAACGTTTTTTGCTGGACATCGAAGTTTAATGATTACCTTTTCTGATATTTCTTTAACCCAAAAACTTTACGAAAGTAGTAATTCAGAAGTCTATCGGGGCTATCTTCAAGCCTCCAGACAACCGGTTATTCTGAAAATGCTGAAGAAAGCCTATTCCTCTCCAGAACGCTTGGGGTGGTTTTGGCGCGAATATGAAGTGACGCGATCGCTCAATTTACCCGGAATCCCGCGAGTCTGTGGGTTCAGCAACGAGGGTACTAGTCCCTTTTTCCTCCTAGAAGATTTTGGGGCTGAATCCTTAAGTCGATTGAAAATTGCCGGAAAACTCGAACTCCAACAGTTTTTAACCTTAGCCATTGCCATCACCGAAATTCTCTCACAAATTCACGAACAAAATATCATTCATAAAGACATTAACCCCAGTAACATTGTTTTAAATCCCGAGACGGGAACCGTCCAAATTATTGATTTTGGGATTTCCGCCGTGTTATCCCATGAAAATCCGAGTTTTCAAAATGCCAATCGTCTCGAAGGCACTTTATCTTATATGTCCCCGGAACAAACCGGGCGGATGAATCGCTGCATTGACTATCGCACGGATTTCTATTCCCTTGGGGTGACCTTTTACCACCTCTTAAGCGGAACCTTACCCTTCGAGAGTCAGGACCCGATGGAATGGGTTCATAGTCATATTGCTAAACCGCCGATCGCACTTCAGACCATTCAACCCCAAATTCCTGATTCCCTGTGTAATCTAGTTGCCAAATTAATGGCTAAAAATGCCGAGGAACGCTATCAATCAGGATGGGGATTGAAGGCAGATTTAGAAGAATGTTTGCGCCAGCTTCAGGCTGAAAACACCATTAACCCCTTTAATTTGGGACAGGAGGACCGTTCGGACCGCTTCCAATTACCTCAACAGTTGTATGGACGCGAGGCTCAAATTCAGACCTTATTAACGGCATTTGATCGCACGGCTGAGGGAAATCGGGACCTAATTTTTGTAGCAGGATATGCCGGGGTGGGTAAATCGGCGTTAGTCCGAGAAGTGCATAAACCGATCGCCGGTAAGCGGGGTAATTTTATTGCGGGAAAATTTGACCAATACCAAAGAAATATTCCTTATTTAGGGTTAGGGCAAGCTTTCAATGAATTTTGTAATTTTATCTTAGGGGAACCCGAATCTATTTTTCATGAATGGCGCAGTCGTATTTTAGCTGCCCTCGGGAATACGGGACAGGTTTTAATTGAGTTAATTCCCAATTTAGAAAAAATTATTGGCCCTCAACCTCCCGTAGCAGATTTGGGGGGACAAGAAGCCCAAAATCGCCTCCATTGGGTGGTACAAAACTTTTTAAAAGCCCTGTGCGATCGCGAACATCCCCTAGTCATTTTTCTGGATGATCTCCAATGGTCAGATTTGGCATCCTTAACTCTGTTGGAAGCCATTTTAAGCGATCGCGAATTGCAATGTTTGTTAGTCATTGGGGCTTATCGGGATAATGAAGTAGATGGGACCCATCCCCTGATGATGACCAAGGCACATCTCGAAACAGAATTCCCCAACTTAATCACCATCACCCTGGACAATTTGACCGCTTCTGATGTCGCCGACTTAATTGCGGCTACCTTGCATTCCCCTCATTCCGTAGTTCAACCCTTAGCCGAGTTAGTCTATACCAAAACTGGAGGAAATGCGTTTTTTACCCTTGAATTTTTAAATTCCCTCTATCAAGAAGGCTTGATTTACTTAAAAAGCGATCGCCAAAGCTGGGACTGGAATTTAGCAGAAATTGAAAGCCGCGAAATTACTGATAATGTAGTCATTTTAATGGCGAACCAACTGGTCAAATTTAGCCCAGAAACCCAAACCCTATTACAACTTGCCGCTTGTATTGGCAGTCCCTTTGATTTAGAAACGTTAAGCCGGATTGGGCGATCGCAACCCGAGGTCGTATTCACCCAGCTATTCCCCGCCCTGCAAAGTGGATTCGTGATTCCCTTAACTGAAAATTATAAACTGTTGCGGTTGCTGCCCGAGATTGATACCGGAAAAATTAAGTTTAAGTTTTTGCATGACCGAGTTCAACAAGCAGCCTATGCTTTAATTCCCGAAGCCCAAAGATCTGCAAAACATTTGGAAATTGGGCGGTTGCTTCGGGATAGCACTCCTTCAGGAATCCCATCCCCCCATGACCCCTCCAATTGGCTGGCCGAGACTCTGTTTATTCGGGTGAATCATCTCAACCAAGGGAGTGGGTTGATGACAGAAGAAGCCGAAAAAATAGACCTAGCTTACCTGAATTTATGGGCAGGCCAAAAAGCAAAATTAGCCAGTGCTTATAGTCTAGCGACTCAGTATTTAAACGCAGGTTTGAATCTATTACCCTCCCAGAGTTGGCAGACCCATTATGACCTGACCCTTCAACTTCATTTAGAAGCGGTAGAAGCGGAATATTTAATGACCCATTATCCTGAAGTTGAGGCCCTAGCAACCGTGGTCCTTCATCAGGGCAAAAGCCTATTAGAACGGGTCAAGGCTTATCAAATTATGATTCAATTATATAGTGCCGTCAACCAGCTTCAAAAAGCCGTTGATACCAGTTTAATGGTTTTGGAAATGTTGGGGGTCTCCCTGGCGGAATTAGCTCCAATCCAGTGGGATATTGCCGAATTATCCTGTCTTCCTTTGATGGAAGAGGCGGATAAAATAGCGGCCATGCAGATTTTAATGAGTGTTTGGGGAACGGCGATTATTGTAACGCCGGAATGGGTCCCGAGAATGGCCTTGACCATGGTGAAGCTATCCTTGGAATATGGCAATTCACCCTTGGCTGCTTTTGCTTATGCCTATTATGGATTTAATCTATGTCGGGCAGGGGAAATAGAACGAGGATATCAGTTAGGGCAATTGGCATTAGACTTGTTAGAGGAGTTTGAAAGTGCCGAAAGTCGCTGTAAAGTCCATCATATTTTTAATGGATTTATCAGACATTGGAAAGACCCCATCCAAGACGCGATCGCTGGGTTAAGGTCTACGGTACGGCTGGGTTGGGAGACGGGAGATTTAGAATATACCTGTTATGCCACGATGCAATATAGCTGTTATTCCTTGCTGAGTGGAGAAGCGTTAGACAAAGTTATCAAAAAGCACCAAGACTCTTTGAAAATTATTGAAAAAAATCAGCAGGATATTCAACGCTATTATACTAAAATTTGGTTGCAGTTGGCGTTAAATCTTCGCGGAAAAGCCCCAGAAGTGGGGCAGTTAAATGGGGAAGGGTTTGATCAGACCCAAGACCTGCCCCTTTTAATCCAAAATAATAGTGATACCTCTTTGTTTTGCTTCCATCTGGCCCAAGGGATCCTGAGTTATTATTTAAAAGAGGGGCAAAAAGCGGTGGAGAGTCTGACGATCGCCGCCCACTATGAAGCCGCGATCGCCTCCTTGATGCCCTTGGGTCAACTGCCCTTTTATGATTCCTTAGCTCGATTAGCATTATATCGTTCTCTGGAAGCGTCAGAGCAACAGGATGTCCTTCACCGAGTCGAAATCAATCAAAATCGCTTGCAAGATTGGACAAAATCTGGACCCATGACCTATCAACATAAATATGATTTGGTTGCCGCTGAACAAGCCAGGATTCTGGGTCAAAATTGGCAAGCCGCAGAATTATATGAGCGTGCGATTTTCGGGGCTAGGGAGCATCATTTTTTCCAAGAAGCTGCCTTAGCTTATGAGTTAGCCGGTGAGTTCTATCATGACCGGGGAATGATCCAAATTGCTGAACTTTATATCACTCAGGCTTATGTGCTGTATCAACAATGGCAAAGCGGGGCAAAACTTCAACAATTAAGCGCTAAATATCCCCAGTGGTTGGACAAACCGGAAAAGCAAAGGGGGTCAATCAATCTAAGCGAAACTCAGTCAGACACGTTTCATTCAACCAGCAGTAAACCAGAAGTGGTGTTGGATTTAGGGAGTGTTTTAAAATCCTCCGCCGCCCTGACACGGGAAATAGAAATTGAAAAGCTGCTGGGGGCATTAATGAAAATTTTGATTGAAAATGCCGGGGCGCAAAAAGGTTATTTAATTGGAGAAAAAAATGGGGAATGGATTGTTCAAGCGGCTATTGATGAAAATCTGGTGACGACACAACCGGGAATCCCCTTGAATAGTGTAGGAGAGGGAACAAGAGACCAGGACTTGCTATGCGCTGCGATCGTCCGGTATGTGCTGCGGACTCGGGAGACCATTGCCCTCAACAATGCTACATCTGAGGGGCCATTTCGAGGCGATCGCTATATTCGTGCCCAGCAGCCCAAATCTATTCTCTGTATGCCCATTTTAGACCGGACTAAACTCAGTGGGATTATTTATTTAGAAAATAATCTGATTTCCGGCGCCTTTCCCCGCGATCGCCTCGAAGTTTTAAAATTTTTATCCGTCCAGGCGGCCATCTCCTTAGAAAATGCCAAACTTTATACGTCTTTGCGCCAAAGTGAAAGCAAATTCAACCAATTTTTAGAAGCCCTCCCCATTGGTATTTCTGCCCTAGACCCCACAGGAAAATATCATTACATGAATCAGGCGGGACAGGAATTGCTCGGACAAATTACCCCAGATATTGCCCTAGAAGAAATCTCAAAATTATATCAAATTTATCAGGCCGGAACCGATCGCCTCTATCCCGAAGCCCAACTCCCAGGCATCCGGGCCCTGCAAGGGGAAGCCGTGATGGCAGAAGATTTAGAAATTGAGCGGGCAGGGCAGAGGATTCCGATTCAGGTGTATTCTACCCCTATTTTTGATGAAAGCGGGCAGGTGATCTATGCAATTAATGCCTTTACAGATATCACCGATCGCAAACAAGCTGAGAAACTCCGAACCGACTACAACCACACCTTAGAACTCCAAGTTGCGGAACGGACTGAAGCCTTACGCGAAAGCGAAGAACGGTTTAAAAAATCGTTTGAAAGTGCTGCGGTGGGAATGTGTTTAGTCGCTCCCGATGGGCGGTTAGTAGAGGTCAATCCCGCTGTTTGCCAGATGTTAGGCTATTCCAAATCAGAATTATTAGCCCGCACCATTCAAGAGATTACTTATGTCGAGGATATGGAAAGTGACTTGAGTCACCTAGAAGAACTCATACAAGGGGAAATTTCCTATTACCATCTGGAAAAACGCTACCAGCATAAAAATGGGAAAATTATCTGGGGATTGTTGAGCGTTTCCCTGGTGCGGGACAGTGACAACCAGCCCCTTTATACCATCAAGCAAATTCAAAATATTACCCTGCGAAAACAACTGGAACTCAACCTCCAGGAAAAAACGGAAGAAATCGATCGCTTCTTTACCATGTCTTTGGATTTACTCTGCATTGGGGACATTGACGGATACTACCGCAGGGTGAGTTTGGGTTGGGAAAGAACTCTGGGATACAGCGTTGCTGAATTTGAAAGCAGACAGTTTAAGATTTATGATTTGGTTCATCCCGATGATTGGGATCTCACGGTAAACGCTATGGGAGATTTGGTAGAGGGACGAGAGGTCATCAATGTGATCAATCGCTATCGCCATAAAAATGGTTCTTATCGGTGGTTAGAATGGCGTTCCATGCCTATCGGTGACCTAATTTATGCCACAGCCCGAGATATCACCGAATCCCGAGAAGCGCAAGAGAAACTTCGCCACAGTGAAGCTAATTTAGCCAAAGCCCAGGAGATTGCTCATATTGGCAGTTGGGAATTTGATTGGGTGAATCAAAACACCCTGTGGTCCGAAGAACTCTATCGCATTTATGGATTAGAACCGAGTCCCGCCCCACCTTCTCTCGAACCCCTTCATCCTCGGATTCATCCCGAGACTCCTTGGTTAGAACAGCGGGAGATTCAAGACAAATTGAGGGCCGGTGAACCCTGGGAACTCAAGCAGCAAATTCAGCGCCCGAGTGGGGAATTTCGGGAGATAGAAGTGCGCGGCGAACCGGTTTGGGATGGGGAAGGAAGACTGATCAAATGGGTCGGCACGGTCCATGATATTACCGATCGCCAACAGATTGAAGCCAAACTGCGCCAGAGTGAGGCGGCGTTACGAGAAGCACAACGGATCGCCCATATTGGCAGTTGGGAACTGGACCTGAAGACGGAACAACTCACGGCATCCGAGGAATGGTTTCAGATGTTTGGGGTCAATCCATCGGACCCCGAATCGGCCTATCTGGCACATTTTAATGCAATCCATCCCGAGGATCGAGGGCAACTGCAAGACAATCTAAATCGGGCCATCGTTGAGGGCTGGTCCTATAAAATGGACCTGCGGATTATGGAGGGCGATCGCATTTGCCGATACTTAGAAGCGCGGGGGGAAGCGGTTCGAGATGAGACGGGATCGGTGATCTATCTGCGGGGAACGGTCCTAGATATTACTGAACGCAAGCGCACGGTCCTGGCCCTGAGTGAAAGTGAAGAACGATTTCGCACTGCTTTTGACTATGCGGGGATTGGCATGGCGATCGTGGGACTTGATGGCCGATGGTTGAAAGTGAACCGGGCTGTGTGCGAGATTATCGGCTATTGCGAGGATGAACTGTTAGCCCTGGACTTTCAAACCATTACCCATCCACAGGATTTAGATGTGGACTTGAAATATGCGACCCAACTGCTGCGGGGGGAAATCCGGTCTTATCAATTAGAAAAACGGTACATTCACAAACAAGGCCATTCTATTTGGGTACTTCTAACCGGTTCATTGGTGCGCACGGCGGACGGGGATCCGTTACATTTCATCGCCCAAATTCAGGATGTGAGCCTTCAGAAGCAGGCGGAACAAATCCTGCGATCGCAGATGCAACGAGAGCAGGTTTTGAGCCAATTTGTCCAAAGTATTAGAAATTCTTTGGAGTTGACCACCATCTCTTTTAGTGCCGCCCATGAAAGCGGACGGCTATTGGGGGCGGATATGGTGAAAATTCTACAATATTTCCCCGAGGAGGCGTTGTGGCGCAATGTGGCGGAATATCGTCCCTTTGATACCCTGGCAAGCACCTTGGACCTGGATATTCCCGATGTGGGAAATCCGGTCACCGAGGACATTAAACGCTTAAAACCTGTGGCTTTATCCGGTTGGATACCCGATCGCGATGATCCCCGAATGGAATTAATTGGCAGTTTTGCCGGTCATTGGTTGATGTTGCCCTTACAAATGGGGACCGGGGTTTGGGGAGCCTTATGTTTGGCCCGAAATTTACGAGAATCGCCGTGGGATAGTACGGAGATGGAATTGCTCCTCGCCATTGCGAATCAACTGGCGATCGCCATCAACCAAGCGGAACTCTATCAACAGGTGGAAAAAGCCCGGGAAGCTGCGGATCGGGCTAATCAAGCTAAAAGTGCCTTCCTGGCGAATATGAGTCATGAATTGCGATCGCCCCTGAATGCTATTCTCGGATTCGCTCAATTGCTCCTGTCCAATCCCTCTTTATCCCAAGATGCCAAAGAAAATATTGGAATTATTCATCGCAGTGGAGAGCATTTGCTCACGTTAATTAATGACATTTTGGATTTGGCAAAAATTGAGGCCGGACGGACTACCCTTTCACCGACAAATTTTAAGCTTTCTCACCTCTTAGACGATTTACAATGTATGTTTAGGCTCAAAGCCCATAGCAAAGGATTGGATTTCGTTGTAGAACAGTCCCCGGAGGTCCCGGAATATATCCGCACCGATGAGATTAAATTGCGCCAAGTCCTGATTAATTTAATTGGCAATGCGATTAAGTTTACTCAGACGGGTCGGATCTCAGTCCTCCTGCGGGGGGTCCCTTCGGAGGGGCGTTCCAGTCTCGGTGACCTTGATCCCCGGGAGGCTCAACCCCTGAACCTGCGGTGTGATGTCTCAGATACGGGACCCGGGATCGCCCCGGACGAACTCAACCATCTGTTTCAAGCCTTTGTGCAAACGAGCACGGGACTGGAAGCCCGAGAGGGCACGGGCTTAGGATTGTCGATTTCGCGCAAGTTCGTGGAGTTGATGGGGGGATCCATTCAGGTGCGATCGCAGCTTGGAATAGGGAGTACCTTTAGCTTTGAGATCCCCGTAACCGTGGCAGTCGCCAGTGAGTCCAAACCGATCGCCCCGCAACGCCGCGCCGTGGCCCTAGAACCCAACCAACCCCAATACCGCATTTTGATCGCCGACGATCGCCCAGATAATCGCACGTTTGTGATTAAATGCCTTAAGCCTTTCGGATTTGACCTTTTAGAGAGTAGCAATGGTCAAGAAGCGGTTAAGCTTTGGGAAGAATGGGAACCGCATTTAATTTTTATGGATTTAAGAATGCCGGTGATGGATGGCTATGAGGCGACTCAACGGATTAAACAGTCTGTGAAAGGGCAAGGAACCGCGATCGTGGCTTTAACCGCCAGCTATATTGAGCCGGAAAGTGCCCGCAGGCTGTCCCCTGGATTTGATGGATTTATCCGCAAACCGTTTCGGGATACAGAACTGTTTGACTGCTTGACTGAACAGTTAGGGGTCCGCTTTCTGTATGAAGACCCCGCTGAATCCGTGCCCACCTTGAGCGTTCCCCCGGTTCCTTTAACTGAAAGCGATTGGCGGGACATTCCCCGGGACTGGTTAAAGTCCTTTGACCTTGCCACGAAATCCTGTGATGTAGAATTAATGGGAACCCTGTTGGATGACATTCGCGATCGCCATGAATCTTTTGCCAATACCTTAACGAACTGGACCCAAAATTTTGAGTTTGAGCAAATCTTAGCCTTGATTAAATCAGTCCTAGAGTGACCCGAAAGACGGAAGGAAAAAGAGTTTTCAATCTACTTTCATTGTATCGGCGAGGTATTCACGAATGAACACAGAGGGCGAGCGGTCTTATAAAGGCGAAGTCCTGGTTGTTGATGACACCGTGGCTAACTTAAAATTGTTGGTGGATTTGCTGTCGGGTCATGGATATAAAGTCCGCGCCGCACCCAATGGGGTCTTAGCTCTTCAAGCGGTGGATGTTAACACGCCTGACCTCATTTTACTCGATATCATGATGCCCGATTTGAACGGGTACGACGTCTGCAAAAAGCTCAAATCCCAAGAGGAAACCCGTCATATTCCGATTATTTTTATTAGTGCTTTATATGAAACCTTTGATAAAGTCCGAGGATTCGCCGTCGGTGGGTCGGATTACATTACTAAACCGTTTCAAGAAGCAGAAGTTTTAGCGCGGATTGAGTATCAAATAAAGCTCCAAAAATTAGAGCGAGAATTAAGAGAGCGAAACTTTCAACTGAGTTGGGAAATTCAGCAACGCAATGCGGCTGAACGAGAAAAAGACCGATTAATTCTTTCATTACAAAAAAGTCAAAGGTCATTAGCTACGGCCCAGCGGGTTGCTGGAGTCGGCAACTGGGAATTAAACTGGTTAACTCGTTATTTAACCCTATCGGATGAAATGTTTCGGGTTTTGGGAATTCCCTATCAAGTTAAACCCAGCTTTAATGAGATATTAAAAACGATTCATCCCGAGGACCGGCGGTTATTTTCTACAACCTTAAAGCAGGCGATCGCTAAGGGAAGTTCCTATCAACTTGAGGTCCGAATCCAGAGAGCGAATGAGGAAATTCGCTATGTTGAAGCCAAAGGCGAAGTGATTCTCGACCTGAACGGCAAACCCAGTCAGCTTTTTGGAACGGTTTTAGATATTACCACCCGCAAACAGGTCAAAATTCAGTTACAAAAACAATTAGTTCGGAGCGAACTTCTGCGAGGAATCACTGACAAAATTCGCTCGGAATTACAACTAGAAAAACTGCTCGATACTGCCGCCCAAGAAATTAGAGATGCCTTTGGGGTGAGTTGCACGGAAATTCATACCTACCTAGACACCCGAATTCCCCCCTTGCAAGTGGCCGCTTTCGCCGTAGCTCAGGGCTATCAATGGCACTCGGAGTTGGAACTGCCTCTGGATCAAACTCCCTACACCGAACAATTTTTAGAAAGCGATCGCGCGATCGCCATCCGTGATTTAGAAACCGACCCCTTATTTGAGCCGGTTTTGGCTCGATATCCACAGTTTGAAGCCAAATCCATGCTGTTGGTGCGAACATCCTATAACGGAAAACCCAACGGGGCCCTAGTCTTGCATCAATGCGATCACCCCCGGGAATGGAGTATAGCCGACAGTGAGCTGATTGAAAGTATTGCCGCTCAAGTTGGCATTGCGATCGCCCAAGCCAATTTTCTGCAACGGGAAAAACAAGCCCGTGCCAAACTTAACCAACAAAACCAGCAACTTCAGCAAGAAATTAACACTCGAATTCTCACCGAAACTGCCCTTGAAAGTAGTGAAAGTAAATATCGCAACCTCGTTGAAACCTCCCAAGACTTAATTTGGTCTCTCGATACCCAAGGAAAAATTACCTTTGTGAATGCCGCCGTTCGAGAGATTTATGGCTATACTCCTGCTGAGGTGATTGGGCGACCTTTTATGGATTTGATTTACCCGAGTCGGTGGAGTCAGGACCAGGAATTCTTCCGGCAGATTCTCCTCGATAAACAAAAAATTTCTCAATATGAAACCATTCATATTACTCAATCAGGAACCCCGATTTATATGATGCTGAATGCCATTCCCTTACGGGATGAATCCGATTTTATCATCGGAATTACCGGCACCGCCAGCAATATTACCCAGCTTAAACAAACCCAAGCAAAACTGATTGAAACCAATCGGCTGCAACAAGCGATTCTCAACAGTGCGGAACATACGATCATTGCCACAGACGCCCAAGGTACTATTCTCACTTTCAATGCGGCGGCGGAACGATTACTCGGCTATCAGGCGCAAGAAGTGACGGCCCAAGCCAATGTTGTGATTCTCCACACCTGGGAGGAACTGCAGGAACGTGCGGACAGCTTAACTACGGAACTCGGCTATCCCATTGCGCCCGGATTTGATGCGATCGTTGCCAAAGCCCGTCAGGGGGTCCCGGATATTCGCGAATGGACCTACCTGCGCAAGGATCGCTCGCGTTTCCCGGTGTGGCTTTCCATCACCGCTTTAGAAGATACAATGGGTCAAATTACCGGATTTCTGGGCATTGGCAGTGATATCAGCGATCGCAAACAAGCGGAAGAAGCCCTCAAAGAAGCCGCGATCGCCGCACAAATGGCTAACCATGCTAAAAGTGAATTTCTCGCCAATATGAGCCATGAATTGAGAACTCCACTCAATGCGATCCTCGGCTTTGCTCAGGTGATGGCTGGAGACCCTTCCCTCCAACCGGAACACCAACAACAAATAGAAATTATCAATCGTGCGGGTTCTCACTTATTAGAACTGATTAATGACATTTTAGAAATGTCTAAAATTGAAGCGGGGAGAACGACTTTAAAAATAGAACCCTTTGATCTCGGGCAGATGCTGCGAGATTTAGAAGATATGTTACGGTTTAAAGCCCATGAAAAAAATTTGATATTGCTCACGGAAATTGCCCCGGATGTTCCCCTGTATATCCGCGCGGATCAAGCTAAATTGCGTCAAGTATTAATTAACATTTTGGGGAACGCGATTAAATTTACTCAAACTGGTTCCATCACCTTGCGCGTTCATCGCAGTAGCCGAGAGTGTGAATCGGTCAATCCGGGGAATTCTAATACTTGCTTTCTCCAATTTGAAGTCGAAGATACCGGCGCGGGAATTGCACTGGAAGACATGAACCTAATTTTTGAAAGTTTTGGGCAAACAGAAACCGGACGTAAATCCGGCCAAGGAACGGGATTAGGTTTACCCATTAGTCGTCAATTTGTGCGCATGATGGGGGGTGATATTCAAGTTAGTAGCATCGTGGGAGTCGGCAGTAATTTTATCTTTGAAATTCAGATTGAACAGGTCGATCCGGGCGAGGTTCCCCAGACTCAATCTAAGGGGTCAGTGATTGGATTAGCCCCGAATCAATCCACTAAACGGATCCTCGTCGTGGATGATATTTTAGAAAGTCGGTTGTTGCTTGTCAAACTCCTGGGTAGTATCGGATTTGAAGTGTGCGAAGCGCAAAATGGACAAGAGGCGATCGCGCAATGGTTAGAGTGGCAGCCTGATTTAATTTTAATGGATATCCGAATGCCAGTCATGGATGGATATGAAGCGACCAAACAGATTAAAGCTACTGCGGGCAGTCAGAAACCCGCCATTTTAGCCCTGACTGCCAGCGTGTTTGAAGAGGACCGTTCGGCGGTATTTGCCGCAGGATGTGATGACTTTCTCCGCAAGCCTTTAGAAAAAGATGAACTGTTAGAAAAAATTGGATACCATTTGAATGCGGGTTATATTTATGCCTCGGATATTCCTACGGCCCAACGGTCAAAAAGTCAAGCTGAAGCGAATGATATTTCCCCGGATCAACTCCAATCTTATTTAGAGAAAATGCCACTGCAATGGCGAGACAAAATTTATGACGCCGCTGCTCAATGTAGCGATGATATGATTTTAGAATTAATCCAAGAAATGCCTCCCGAGTTCGAGCCGCTAGGTCAGGCATTAGGCAAGTTAGCGGAAAATTTTCAATTTCATCAAATTATGCATTTAACCTACTCGGAGGACTTATGATTCCCTTTTCAGAAGATGGTAACAAACCCGTTATTTTAATTGTTGATGATCAACCGGACAATTTAAGAGTTTTGTCTTCCATGCTCGTAACTAAAGGATATGACGTCCGCAAAGCTTTAAATGGCAGAATGGCTTTAGACACCTGTCAAAAAGTCGTCCCTGATTTGATTTTATTAGATATTATGATGCCGGATTTAAGCGGCTATGAAGTTTGTGAATCCCTCCAGGCAAACCCCATTACCTGCAAAATTCCGGTAATTTTTCTCAGTGCCCTAGATGATATTACCGCAAAAGTCAAAGCCTTTCGTTCCGGAGGGGCCGACTACATTACCAAGCCTTTTCAAGCCGAAGAAGTCCTGGCGCGAATCCATAAACAACTCACCATCGAGCGTCTGCAACGCCAACTTATTCAAAAAAATAAAGAGTTACAAACCCTGAATCAGGAATTACAAAGATCCAACGCTGAATTAGAGCAATTTGCTGCAGTGGCGTCCCATGATTTGCAATCTCCCCTACAATTGATTATGGGCTATGCTGATATGTTATTATGGAAATATGATAGTTTAATCGATGCCCAAGGGGAACATTATCTAAGTGAAATTTCTAAAGCCACTCAGCGGATGAATCAACTGATTCAGGATTTACTTTCCTATTCTCGGGTCCGAGTGGGTAAATCTGAACTGGAACCCATTAATTGCGAAGTCATCTTAGGGGAAGTCTTAGCCAATTTACAAGAAGAAATCAACGGTAGTGGCGCTTGCATCACCCACGAACCCCTCCCCATTGTCCTAGGCGATCGCACCCAACTCCTCCAGCTTTTTCAAAATATTCTCAGTAATGCCATTAAATTTCGCCGTCCTGAAGAGATTCCGCAAATTAACATCTCTCTGACCCTCAAACCTGATAATTTTGTGGAATTTAAAATTCAGGATAATGGCATTGGCATCGCTGAGGAAGATTATCCCCTCGTCTTTGAAATCTTCAAACGCATTCATGCTTATAATAAATATCCCGGGACCGGCATTGGGATGAGTCTGTGCAAAAAAATTGTAGAAGGACATGGGGGACGGATTTGGCTAAACTCTCAACTGAATACCGGCACTACTTTTTTCTTTACCCTAATCCTTCCGAGTGTAGCGCAACCTTAACCCATCAACTTTTGATGCCTCTCATTGAATCACCGAATAGTTCAACCCGTTGCCGAACATCCTCTTGATACTTACCCAATAAAATGCGCCATAACATTCGACCCAAACAGAAAGATGCACGCCAAGAAAACACGGCATCCCGGAGTTCTATCTCACTGCGTTCAAAGCAAAAATGCCCCATTAATCCCGTCAACTGTGTCAGGGGTAACCCAAACAAAATCCATAAATTTTCAAACTGCCATGCCGCAAACAGTAACCCGTAAAAAATAAAAATTCCCACAACGTGCAATGCCACATTCATAGGATGCTGATGTTTAAGCAGAAAGATATCCCAATACTCCGTAAAGGGAACATCTTCCGCGCGATCGCCCTGAGTATCTCTCACTTTCCCTCGTTTTCCCTGATACCCGTTCATTTGATCCATTACTCCTCTCCTCCTCCCACCGGAAACAACACCGTTCCGAGGGGTTCAGAACCGAGACGAGGACTTATTTGCCCTTGAGACACCACCGGAACCCCCTTGATATATACAGTGTGAATAATCTCATCGGAACCGCGCTTCACCATCCGAGGTTCCCCATCTAAAATCGGGTCGAATATTTCCACTTGAGGGGCGATCGCCTGATTCAACCCCTGGGGATTCAATAACACCAAATCCGCTTTTGCCCCCACCTTCAACACCCCCGCCTCCAGACGAAACCACTGCGCCGGTTCTCCCGTCACCCGATAAATTGCCGCCTCTGGCGTCATAAAATTTGTCGTTACCGCTTGTTTCAACAACGATAAAGCCCCATCATAATAGCCCAAATTTCTAACATGAGCACCGGCATCGGTAAACCCAGGCAAAATATCCGGATGTTTCATCATCGCTAACCGAGGTTCCAGGCGATCGTTTGCACCCGTCGCCACCCAGCGCAAATCCGTATCATAACCCTGCAACAAATCCATAAACAAATCTACCGGATCCCGCTGCATTTTCTCCGCAACCGCCGCAAAACTTAACCCCTGCCAACTTGGTTCGGGACAGCTCAAAATTTCCATTAAATTCAAGTCCCGGTGAAAGGATTTGCGCCACCCATTTAACCAGTCTTTACGAAACTGTTTGCGAAACGTTTCCGATCCCCATAACTCTTGTCGTTCCTCTCGGGAATCACAACTATTCAATTGTGCTCCGGTAGAAAATTCCTCAAATAAAGGCGTAACCGGACCATCAGAATAAATCGTAAACGGTTCCGTCAGAGTTTGAAAACGCACATTCCCCCGCAATAGGCGATTCCAAATCCATAAAAGGGGAGAAAATACTCGCCACATCTGCCGATTATGCACCGCATCTAATGCCGAAAGAACGGTCAACCGTAAAGGCGGTTGACCGATGCCTGAACCTAGGGCAATAATATCCCCAAAAGAAGCCAACCGCTGTAAATTGGGAGTAACTTGAAATACCCGGTCCCGTTGCCGACACAGCCCAGCCAATCGCGCATATTCCGGCAGTTTAGCGTGTTGAGAAGGGATAGTACAACCCCGCCATTCTCCACTCATCCGATGCCAGGGAAACATATCAATAGAAATGCCAATAAATCCAGCTTCTAAAGCTGATTCAGCAATTTGTTCTATCTGATTAAGTTCCGCTGACGTGGGGTCAACGGTCAGACTGCGTTCCAATCCCATCACATGAGCACGAACTGCACTATGTCCTAACATCGGGGCAACATTAGGACCGAGGGGTAACTGTTGTAAATGGTGCAGATATTCTCCGGGAGTTTGCCAAGATACAGACTGGTTTAACCATTTTGCAATCAACCGATGGGAGAGCGTTTCAACGCGCTGAAAAATATCCGCCAACATTTGCGCTTCCCCCACCGCCACGGATAAACTGCAATTACCAATAACCACAGTGGTAACCCCATGCCGAACCGATTCACTCAATCCCGGGGCAATTTCTAGCTCTAAATCATAGTGGGTATGAATGTCAATAAATCCAGGGGTAACCCAGAGTCCCGAGGCATCAATGACTTGAGTCGCTTCTAGGGAAAGATTAGGAGAAATTGCAACAATTTTACCCTGTTTAATAGCAATTTTTCCTCGGAACGGAGGGGAACCCAACCCATCAAAAATCAATCCATTTTCAATTAATAAATCAAGCATATTTGCTCCAATAATTAGAATAAAAAATGCCTTTCTCAGAGGTCCAAAACACTTCGGGAGATTCAGGGTATTTTAACAACTCAATCATCCGAATTGGAGGGGCAAGGACCTAACTAGACTCTTATAGCGGGCTTAGGCAGGCTTTGTTCCTGTAGCCCCACTTTTTAGGGTAGGGGTTCTTGTATATTTTATTTTTTGGAGTTGCCTAAATTCAAGCTATCAGTTTTGATTAATCTGGTTTTTCGCCCCCACCAGATCCCCCTAAATCCCCCTTCTTAAGGGGGACTTTGAAGGGGATTATACGAAAGCCGGTGCTGATAGATCTATAAAAAATGACCGGCTCAATAACAGTTGGGAGGTGGGTTCCCTTTCTATTAAGAAACTGGGGTTCTAACTCTTGCTGTATACCTGTTTTAGAAACCAATTTACGATTAGGATAAAGCCTGATCCGAATTTCCCATCAGGATCTTCGGTGAGTGTTCCCCGTTGCCATTTTGAGCCTGTTTCAACAGTTCCAAGGAACTCTGAAATACCACGGATTGTTGAGGGACACCGATCGCAATTCCGTTTTGATCTAACCGCGTCTTCATTCGGCGGCGAAACTCTCGTCCCACACTCCAATGTTGCAGCGGTTTCGTTTTAATCCAAATTCTAATTAGAATTCCCGTGTGATCAATCTGGTCAATCCCCAACACTTCCGGGGTATCAATGATTTTTTCCTGCCATTCGGGTTCACTGTAAAACTCTGATGATAATTGTTGAAGAACCTCCAACACTCGGTCCACATTATTCTGATAAGCGACGGTGATCGTGAGATCCACTCGTGCCCATTCTTTAGAAAGATTACGCACAATAGAAATGGCGCTATTCGGAATCGTAATTAACTGTCCTTCTCCATTGCGAAGTTGCGTAATCCGCAGATTCATATTTTCCACGAGTCCGCCTACATTGTCTACCAGAATCACATCCCCGATCGCATATTGGTCTTCAAACAAAATCAAAAACCCATTAATCGTGTCTTTAATTAAACTTTGGGAGGCCAAAGAAATCCCCAACCCAATAATCCCAGCCCCGGCCAGAATTGGCGCAATATTGATGCCAATTACCGATAGAGCAGTGAGAAAGCCAATACTGACCCAACCAACGGCACTGAGACTTTTAAACACTCCGGAAAAGGTGGAAAACCGCAATGCTAAACGGCGGGACGCATTCAAGTCTACTAATTTTCCATCTTGCAAGACGCTAAAGAATCGATCAATGGCGATCGCACTCAGGCGCACCCCCACATAAGCACTCAACACTACCCCCAGCAACCGCAACGGAACAGGAAGTAACGACAAAATCAGAACTTGGATGCCTCGACTCACCGGAAACAATCCTAAAATGCTGTAGGTTCCCCCGCCCCAGATGACGACTTGTCCAAATTGCACTAATCGCTGCTGAATATCGTTGACATTGAGCTGTTGTTGCTGCTTCATTTTGTACTGCAACTCTCGCATCGATTCGGTTTGTTGCTGCACTTCAATGGATTCTGATTCGGCAACAGGAACCGCGTCTTCTAAATGCTGGACTTCTTGGGGAGGAACTGGGGGGTTTTCTTGGGGGAGAGGATAAGCAGTGGCGAGGATTTGCTCCCGTTTCCGTTTAAATTGTTTCTGATAGTAAAACAGGATCAAACTGGATAGCACCATCGCTAAACTGATGGAGACGGACCAGACGACCTGTTGTTTGAGATAGTCGGGTTGACGCTCTAACAACGCGCGTAACAGTCCCTGGCGAATCTGTTGCTGCCAGCGATCGGCGACCATTTCCATAGGCATTCCTAAGCGTTCCGCATCTACAGCGGTTACGGTTAGGAGTCGAATTTGTTGGGTTTGCGCACCCCCCCACCGGGCATAAATGACGGGTAACCCACCTAGAGGATTGTTGTAGATTTGCAGATTTTGATTGATGAAGGTGGTGATTTCGGCGGAGGAATAGGTTCCGTTTGGGTTCTGAGTCTGGGGATTCTCTTCCAGTTCGGTTTCGATCGCTTCGAGCAACTGCTGGAGTTGTCGCTCGATCGCCTCTACCCGAGACCCCTCGGCGAGTTCGATGGGCGCTACGGGAAATAGGCTCCTGCCATCCAGGCGGACGGGACGATTCAAATAGGGAGAAAACCAGTCGTTCGAGAGCCAGGTGCTCGGAAAAATAGATAATAGAGCGGCGGGGGTGGACGACCCGTGACCCTGTGATTCTGCGGTAGGGTCCAGGAGTTTGGATTCAGGGGAAGCTTCGGGGTTAGATTGTTCCGGTGGAATTTGGCCGATCGCCGCCGGGAGGGGACCCGTTTGGAGGGTCAACACCTGAAGCGCTGCGATCGCCGCCCATTGCCCGATCCGTTTCCCAATCTTTCTACTCTCTGCGGGCGATCGGCCAATCCTAGCTGGTTTTATATCTTGACTGTTTTGAATGTCCATGATAATTTTTTCAGCTTTTAACTTCACAAAACTTAACCTTGCTGCGACTTGATTATACTGCGTGGCTGTTGGAACGTCAGTCTTTTCGATAAACTCAGAGTTAAGCTTCATCATGACAGCAGGAAAAGGAACATTTGCCCGTGACCCCTCAAGTGCCAGGACTCCCGAATCCAGACTTTACCCCCTCAAACCCCAGGGGCGAGAGTGAGTTTAGTGACTTTGATTGCTCAATGATGCGTCGCTGTATTGAGTTGGCTCAACTTGCATTAGGAAAGACGGCACCGAATCCCTTAGTAGGTTCCGTGATTGTCAAAGAGGGCCAAATCATCTCAGAAGGCTTTCATCCCGGTGCAGGACAGCCTCATGCAGAAGTCTTTGCCCTACAAGGCGCCGGGGAACAGGCCCAAGGAGCCACAGTCTATGTCAACCTAGAACCTTGCAATCATTATGGACGCACCCCCCCTTGTTCTGAAGCCTTGATTGCGGCGAGAGTTGCCAAGGTGGTGGTAGGGATGGTTGATGCTGATCCCCGGGTATCCGGTGGGGGTATCCAGCGCCTGCGATCGGCAGGAATTGAAGTGGTGGTGGGCGTCGAAGAAGAAGCCTGCCGCAAGCTGAATGAAGCCTTTCTCCATCGGGTCATTTATCATCGTCCCTTTGGAATTTTAAAATATGCCATGACCTTGGATGGCAAAATTGCCACCACCACCGGGCACAGCACCTGGATCACCAGTACCGAAGCGCGTCATGAAGTGCATACCCTGCGTGCAGTCTGTGATGCCGTTATCATCGGGGGAAATACGGTGCGGCAGGACAATCCGCAGCTAACCAGTCACCATACCGGCACTCAGAACCCCTTACGCGTCGTGATGACTCGGACCCTAGATTTGCCCCAATCCGCGCATCTGTGGGAGGTTTCTGAGGCAGGGACTCTGGTGCTGAGTCAGCCCGGAGCCAATCCGGATATGCAGCAGTGGCTTTTGAATAAAGGCGTTGAAGTGATAGAGCTTGATCCCTTAACTCCGGCGATCGTGATGGAGTACCTTTATAAGCGGGAGTTTCTGTCGGTTTTGTGGGAATGTGGTGGACTGTTGGCAGCGCGGGCGATCGCAGATGGTGCAGTTCAAAAAATTCTCGCCTTTATTGCTCCAAAAATTGTCGGGGGTCAATCGGCACCGTCGCCGGTGGGAAATTTAGGCTTAACTCGGATGGGTGATGCCTTAACCTTAGACCGGGTAAAATGGCGGACGATAGGAACAGATTGTGTCGTGGAAGGGTATTTAAAACTAAAGGAATAAGGGTGAAGTCTAAACGATGAAGTTTTAAGGGACCATTCAAGTGCCATAACCCAGCTTTTCAGGAGCTGCGGGTGGGCAAGAAGCCTAGCTTAATAGGGTTAGAGCTTTGCATAAAAATCACCAAATTTTAACCCCCCAATAAAATTTGAGAAATTTGCCAATCCTTGCGCCTTGAGACGGTCCCCTTCATCCCTCATCCTTCATCTCACACCCTTGAGGCAAGGAAAAATATGCAAGTCATTGTGTTGTGGAGCGTATTTGTGGGGAGTCTCGGCATTGAGGCAGTGGTTACCGGGGGTTGGTTGCGCTGGCGGCAACTGCTTTTGCGGCAACAAGATCAGGAGGAGGAAGAACTTGTGACGGATCATCAAAATCATAGAAATTTAACAAAAGTCGAACACCCACCCACAGCCTTGCCTCTCAATGGTGGCAAGAGTGCAGAACAAGTTTCCGTAGCGCCTAAACCCGAGGAGGTGACGGCGGTGATTGCTGCCTTGCGTCCCCCTTTGCCTGAAGCGAGTGTGGGGTCTTCTCGGGATTCCCACAATGGTGAGTGGGAGTATAAAATCGTGCGGGCGAGTTTTGATTTATTTCGCGATCCCCAAATTTTCCAGGGATTGTGTGAGGAAGAACTACAAGCCGGTTGGACACTTTTGGAAAAGCTGGACGATCGCCGGGTCCGGTTCAAGCGGGCGATCGCATGGCGCACGATGATTAAGGAAGAGGGGATCAATTTTGACCCCTATCGCTCTCATTATGGACCGGCTACAGGGTGGCTGAATGTGGTTGGTGCGATCGCTGCCGTAACTTCAATGGTCTTACCCGCTTACTTAGGGTATGTTTTGGTCGCCAATACCCTCACCGTAAAACCCTTATCCCCGGCTGTGCCAACTCTAAATCCCTCCGGTGCTCCAGTTTTCGAGCCCTCCACTCCCGAACCCCCACTGATCCCCTAGGGGCAATCCCCCACTTAACATCTCTTCAGATCCTGCGCATACAGCATCTGGTTTTCAAAAGTTCGCTTTAACCCGCACCCTTCACGGTGCGGGTTTTTATAGACCTTTCAAAACCGGATTCCGTATTAAACCTGGGTTTTTTCTCTATAAAAGTGCCGGAACCGATCCGATCCCAGTCACCGAACTGGGGGAATTGATCAGGGGGTGCCGACCTGAAAATACCGGATTTTGTCTCATCAGCAACCCTCAATTTTTCTGAAACCCTAACCCCGATTTCCCCAACTCGGCGATCGCGCAACAAAACGCAACAAAAACTCTGATAAAAAGCCTGAAAACCAGCTATTCATGACGGCTGAAATCGAGTATGATTGAAGCGATCGCCTAAAAATAACGCGGCGTTTCCTTCCGGTCAAGGCGATCCTATTGAATGCTGAACTTAGGGGCAAAGCATGAACATTTTTGCGCATGAGGGACAACCGGATATTTACCGAGGTTTTGAACGAATTTTAGTAATTCAACGCAGAATTGAAGCCGCCTTAGAAGTCGCCGAGCAAGGACGCGCCAAAGCCCTTGAGCATCTCTTAGGAACTCGATTAGGCTCCGAGGGTAAGTGCCTGGGTTCCGTAGAACCCCCGAGTCTTGATAAAATTAAACAAATCGCTAAAGCTCACAATTCGACTTTAGTTTATTATTCCTTGATTTATGATTATCAAAAATTTTATGAAAGGTCGCGGCTGCAAATTGGGCTAAATACCTTGTACGCTTATGCGACTGAACTATTTATTTGGGTTATTTCGCCCTCGGGAAAAATTCACTTTCGTCAAGTAGACCTGCAATCGGTTTGGTACGAAGATAATACGTCCTTGGCGGGGTTGGTTCGCAGCGTCCGGGAATTAATTAATGTGGGCTATAGCGATCGCGAACGGTTGCTTTGTCGTCAGCAACTCCAGTTCTTGTATCAGATTCTCCTAGAACCCATCGCCGATTTACTGCCCAAGGATCCGCAAAAACGGGTAACGATTATTCCCCAAGATTTCTTATTTTTGGTTCCCTTTGCGGCATTAATCGATTCCAATGGTCAATATCCTCTTGAAAAGCATACGCTACTCACCGCCCCCTCCATTCAAGCCTTGGGGGTGACTCATCAGCAACGAAAACCTATCCTTGAACGGGAACTCGCACTTCAAACCGTGGGAGGGAATAGCAATCATCATTGCTGTTTTACCGTGGAATCTCCTCAAGAATACCTCGTCGTCGGAAATCCAACCATGCCCAGCATTTGTTTGGAATTTGGGGAACCTCCGGTGCAATTGCTGCAAATTCCGGGGACTCAACTCGAAGCAGAGGCGATCGCCCAGGTTCTGCAAACTCAAGCGATTACAGGCGATCGGGCTACGAAATCAGCTATCCTCCAAAAAATGCAGTCTGCCAATATCATTCATTTGGCTACCCATGTTTTTCTCGATGATATCGAAGGATTGCAATCGGCGATCGCCTTGGCAGCAAGTCCCAACACTCATGGACTTCTGACCATTAATGACATCCTACACCTCAATCTTTCCGCTCAACTTGTCGTTTTGAGTGGCTGCGATACCGGCAGAGGTCGGATTTGGGGGGATGGCGTCGTAGAATTATCTCAGGCTTTTATCACCGCTGGAGTTCCCAGTTTGCTGATGTCTCTCTGGTTGCCCCCTCACACCTCTAACCTAGAGTTTATGAAGGAATTTTATCACCAATTCCGCCAAACCTGTGATAAGGCGCAATCTCTCAGAACGGCGATGTTAACCACAATGGAACAGTATCCTAACCCCCGAGACTGGGCAGCCTTTAGCTTAATTGGAGAAGTTTAAACCTTGCGGTTTTAGTAACAGTTAGAAACAGAGTTTGTTTGCACAAAATCTGGAAATTCATCTTCACTTAATAGGAAATTAGGCATTCAAAGGTTTTTATAAATCTTTGAATACCCAATTCGGTTTAACCACAGAAACTCGTTTTCTTGTCCTTTCAGGAAGGATGAACAACCGGGTTTCTGATGCCTGGAATATCATCGTAAACTGACGTTTTAACTCTATCGATTCCCATATAATTTTATCGGTTCCTTGATAAACCGAATATACAAATGCCGGAACGTAGATTTAAGAACCCGAGGCATTCCAAAATCAATGGGAACTAGGGCATCTGGCAGCTTCCAATCCTGAATATTGAAGTCAATAGGTTTCAACAAAGGAAACTCAATCTCTGCCAATTCTGGACAGACCCCCAATCGTAACGATGCCGCAGCCGTGGGGACCAGTTCCGGTGAGACATTCAGCACCTCTAACAGGGCGCGATCGCAGGCAAACACATTCTCCGACGCCGCCAACAATCCCAGCAGTCGCGGTTCTCCCCCACTCGGACCATTCCCTTCATGACCGATAATCCCATCGACAATTGTTAAATTTGGAGAAATTGCTCTTGCCGTTTCCACCAACATTTCCCCAAAGCGATTCACATCTTTTCCCGCTTCCAAATGCCACCAGGCTTTCATCTTTCCGGGGACACAGCCAAATAAATTTTTAACCCCCATTGTCATCGTCAATTGAACGTGGGATTTTACCTTGGGTAAATTAATCACCACATCGGCTTCCATTGCCTCCTTGGATAATCGTAAATGATTAAATTCATTGCCATTTGTGGGATATCGCTTCCCATGAAATTCTATAATCGGCAAATTCAATCGCTCCACCATCTCCTGATATCCATTAGCAAACGCCACCCCCCGGGCACTGCCAAAAGCTGGACTATCACCTAAAAAAGGTTTTCCGCCCACCTCCATTACCATTTCTGCTACACAGGAGACGATTTCAGGTCGAGTTACACATTCTTTGGTCGGATGGGACCCAGTGAGCAAATTGGGTTTCAGCAAAACGCGATCGCCCGGTTTTACAATGGCAGCCATTCCTCCGAGAGGTTCTAATACAGTCTGTATAGACTCCCTCAGAATAGATTTTTCGTAGGAATTGGCGCGAATTAAACTAACACTTGTCATGAGATAAACTGAGCTAATTTTATTAAAAAAGAGTCAATCCCTACCCAGGAGAAGTAAACATTTTAGAGGTATGAATACTCTCCTAGGTATGACCTTAACACCCTGGAAAAATCCCCTCGATCTTAGATTGAAAATTCAACCACTTTGTGGGAGTCGTCCCGTCGCCCCCCGCTGCATCGTCGTCACGCGTTCTCCGTTATTGATAACGCCGGGACCTTGCAGTTCGGGAACAGGGGGATTAATTTCTACCTTAACCACCTTCGCCGTTGAGACCATCACGGTATTATCGATCAGATGAAAGGTAATCCAGGGTTGGGCTAACAACTGGGGTAACTGCTGCTGAAATTGGGCGCCCGGAACCGGAACCTTAAATGAGTCGGTATGACCATTTTCATAATAAAAGGTCACTTCTGTACTCGATTGAGCTTGCATTGTGGCAAATGAACCTCTCGCCATAATTGCACTCCATATTGACAATTGTGTGAATTTCGGTGGTATGCCGCCACCTGTACTTAATTTAACAGGTAGGCTGTCCTAGACGAAACCGGCTTGTAGGTAAGCCGGTTTACGGTTGATTGGGTATTTCTCCATCTCGTTGAAGTTCTTCCCGATGTTTATTGATCCCCGCAACCCTCCTTAAAAACGCCAGTCGGGTTTAAGGAATTTTGCAAGCCGTCTAATGGGTCAGTCTTGGGAAGAGAACGAGTGAAGTCGTGGCGGGATGTCCGGGTTCTAGTGTTAATGCGGGAGGGCGCTCATTTTTTGTAGATCCAGAACTTCAGCTAACTGTTCTGAGGTCATTAGACCCCGTTCTAGGACGATTTGCCGTAAGGATTTCCCGGTTTCTAGGGATTCTTTGGCGACGGCGGCGGCGTTGAGGTAGCCGATGTGGGGGTTGAGGGCGGTGACGAGGGCTAAACTGCCCTCGGCGTAATGTTCACAACGGCTGCGATCGCAGGTAATCCCCTGGAGACAAAACTCGCTGAGTGCCCCGATCGCATGACCTAAAATTTCAATGCTGTGAATCAGGTTATAGGCAATCAAGGGCATCATCACATTCAGTTCCAATTGTCCTCCTTGTGCCGCCAGGGCGATCGCACTGTCATATCCCATCACCTGAAAACACACCATCGAAGTCATCTCTGCCATCACCGGATTATATTTCCCGGGCATAATCGAGGACCCGGGTTGTACGGGGGGTAATTGAATTTCCTTCAGTCCCGTTTTTGGTCCTGAGTCCATCAAGCGCAAATCATGGGAAATTTTCAGGCAATCTGTGGCTAAATTTCTTAATGCACCGGAAACGCTGACAAACGGGGCCATACTTTGCATCGCTGCCATCAAATGTGGTGTCGGAGTTAGAGGAATATTGATTAACTCGGCGAGAATCTTCACCACGCGATCGCGATACTGGGGATGAGTATTTAAACCCGTTCCCGCCGCACTTCCCCCAATTCCCAGGACCGTGAGTTCTTTCCCAGCAGTTTCAATGCGCGTCCGGTGTTCGGTAAGTATATAAGCCCAGGCGCGAAAACTTTCCCCGAGTCTTACGGGTACGGCGTCTTGGAGATGGGTTCTGCCGGATTTGACGATATCCTGAAATTCCACTGCTTTAGCTTCTAAAGCAGCGATCGCCGCGTTGAGGGCCGGATAAAGACTATGCTGCAACGCCAACAGTCCCCCAATGCGAATAGCTGTGGGGATGACATCATTGGTGGATTGCCCGTAGTTAACCGTGTCATTCGGGCTAATCCGCTGATAATTGCCCTTGCAGTCCCCCAGCAGTTCTAGGGCGCGATTGGCGAGGACCTCATTTACGTTCATGTGGTGAGAGGTTCCGGCACCAGCTTGGTAAACATCTACCACAAATTGATCCCGTAATGCACCGTTGAGGATTTCATCGGCGGCATCCGCGATCGCCTGACTCAGATCCGAGGGAATGCAGCCGAGTTCACCATTAGCAAGGGCGGTGGCTTTTTTGATCAGCAAACAGGCATCCAAGTAGGTCGGTAAGGGTTTGAGTCCGCTGATAGGAAAATTTTCCGTGGCCCGAAGGGTTTGGATGCCATAGTAGGCAGCGGCGGGAATTTGCCGTTCTCCCATCGAATCCCGTTCTATGCGGTAGTTTAATTCGGATTGTTCGCTCATCAAATCTGTCTCGGCTTCTTGTTGAAAATTTAAACGATTTAAAGTAATTTTACCGAGTCGGGTGAGCTTTGATCGCAGTATCCTTAATATTGGAGAGATTTAATAGATTTTGCATTAAAAGTATGAGTCAAACAATGAGTCGTGTAATTTCGATCTATGAGCGGACTTTAGAGTGTAGACCCGATAGCTATTGGGAATGGTATCAACAAGCCAATGCCATGCGAGATGGGGGTCATTATGAGGATGCCCTCCGCTGCTACGATAAAGCTTTGGAATATCGCCCGGAAGACTATTGGGCCTGGTATCAAATTGGTAATGTTTTAGATGAGTTGGGGCGATATGAAGAGGCTGTTGCCAGCTATGACCGGGCCTTGGAAGTGCGTCCGGGAGACTATTGGGCCTGGTATGAACGGGGAAGTGCATTCCGGCAGTTGCGGGAGTATGAAGAGGCTGTTGCCAGCTATGACCGCGCGTTGGAAGTCCGTCCGGAAGACTATTGGGCCTGGTATGAACGGGGGATTACTTTAGGTCAGGCCGGTCGCTATCAGGAGGCAGTCACCAGCTATGACCGCGCGTTGGAAGTCCGTCCGGAAGACTATTGGGCCTGGTATCGTCGGGGGATTGCCCTGGAGATGATGCAGGAGTATGACAAGGCGTTAGAGAGTTATGAGTTGGCCGTGGATATGAAACCTACCGCAGAGATGGCCTGGTATCGCCAGGGGAAAATGTTGGATTTGTTAGGAGAAACGGAAGCGGCGATCGCCAGTTATGACCGGGCATTGGAGATTGACCCCGAGAATGATTTGATTTGGTACGATCGCGGGATTGCCCTGGATGACCTAGACCGCCCTGCTGAAGCCCTCCAGTGCTACGAGCGGGCGATTTCTATCTATTCGGATAATTTCTGGCCTTGGTATCAATTGGGGAACGTTCAGAGTCAGTTAGGCCAGTATGAGGAGGCGGTGGCAAGCTTTGACCGCGCCTTGGAGTGTGAACCGAACTGGACCCGTTGGGGTCAAGAGTATGAAGGGTTAAGCGCTTGGGTCTGGCATGACTTGGGTATCGCTTTAGGGGAACTCTGTCGCTACGATGAGGCAGTGATGAGTTTCCAAAAAGCCTTGACGATTGAACCGGAAGAGGGGGCAATTTGGTATGATCTAGCCCGCTATTTGATCCGCCAAGGAGATGGCCCCGGGGCTGTTGCCAGCTTGGAACAGGCGATCCATTGGGGAGGAGACTCCTATCTTGAGAAAATTGCCACAGACAGGGAATTTGACAGGTTGCGGGGCGATCGCACCTTTCAAGGGTTGATGTAACTTTCTTTCCGCTGATATCGCACTGAGAGGTTAAACTCTTGGGGTGGAACGTTGAAAGACATCAACCTCAATTTTTCACGTTTCATCCCCTGTCTCAGGTATTGAGGGAACTGACAATTCATGGGGTTAAAATTGTCAAGATTTACTGACAAAATTTTTCTAAAAATAGCGAATAAAGTGCGTTTAATTCGTGAAAAAAAATAGAGATTTAATTCAATAGAAAGGGTCAAAAATCCTCTAAGATTTGAGAGGGGATTTACCATCAATGGACCCCCAGCAACCTCGGATTAAAATTCTAGCCAGACTAGTATAAACGCTTATCGAAAGGGCAGACAAGCAGCTAAATGGCAACGAGATAGCCCGAATCGAGGGAACCAATCCACAAAGCGCAGATATTTTCTGCTTTGGAGCGCTATTATGAGCGAAAATCAAGACTCAATGGGATTAGACCGTTCAACAGATCTAGGAAACAGTGCCACCGCGACTGCACTCAAGCCAGAATCAGCCGATCAACCGCAGGATTATCAAGAGTGGTATAAAAGGGCCAGCGTTCTCCATGACTCGAAACGATATGAAGAGGCGATCGCCAGTTATAACCACGCCTTGGAAATCCGACCCCATGATTATTGGGCCTGTTATGAACGCGCCAATGCACTGGCGGCCCTCCAACGGTATCCAGAGGCGGTTGCCTCCTATGATCAGGCACTGGAAAGCAAACCCAATGATTATTGGGCCTGGTATCGCCGGGGGAATGCCTTAAGACATACAAACAGCTATGAAGAGGCGGTTGCCAATTACGATAAAGCCCTAGAATTGCGGTCCCGGGACTATTGGGCCTGGTATCAACGGGGGAAAGCATTAGGGGAACTCGGACGGGTTGAGGAGGCAGTTGCCAGCTTTGACCAGGCCCTCAAAGAACGCCGGGATGACTATTGGGCCTGGTATCGTCGCGGGGAAGTCTTAGCCAAACATAATCGCTATGAAGAAGCGCTAGATAGCTATGACTGCGCCTTAGACTTGCGTCCGCACGATCGCTGGGCCTGGTATCGTCGCGGGGAAACCTGGCAACGGTTTGGGCGGTATGAAAAGGCGATCGCCAACTATGCCGAGGCCCTGGATATTGAGGAGGATTTTCCTGAAGTCCATTATGCCAAAGCGACCTGTCATCTCCTCCTGGGTCAAATTGAACGGGCGATCGAACATTTGCACGCTTATATTTCCCAAGACCCTGAGCAATATCAAGAACGGACGCGTCTGGATGGAACTTGGGACTCGATTCGCCACGACCTCCGCTTCCAAGCGTTGTTACATCAAATCCAAGCTTGAACCCTTGCCCTAACCCTCCACCAGAGTTACACCGGATTATACTAATCTTGTGCTAACTCACAAAAAAAAGCGATCGCCTCTTGACAGGCGATCGTATTTTGTGTATATTAGTATCATGGGAATCTGTGCCGTAATATATATAAATTTTTTGCTTTATCTTAGTTCGTAGTCACGCCTTCAGGCGTCATTCCCATTTGTAGTCACAACCGCCGTCATGACTACAAACGGGAATAATTTCCTTACTTTCCTAACATCTGTAACTGATATAACCCGGCATAGAGTCCACCTTGTTGCAGCAATTCTTCATGACTGCCTTGTTCCACCAGTTGACCATGCTTGAGGACAAGAATGCGATCGACATTTTTAATGGTCGAGAGACGGTGGGCAATAATAATCGCAGTGCGGTCCTGCAACAAATGGTCTAAAGCATCTTGAATTAACGCCTCCGTTCCTACATCTAAACTAGCCGTTGCTTCATCCAGCACTAAAATTTTCGGATTGCGAATGGCTGCCCTAGCAAAGGCTAACAATTGCTTTTGTCCCCCAGATAAATTCGTGCCGCGTTCCCGCAATTGGGTATTGTATCCTTGGGGTAAATCCTCAATAAAACTGGCGACATTGGTGCGTTCTGCGGCGGATTGAATCTCGGCAAGGGTATAGGTTTCTCCCAGACTGATATTACTTTTAACATCCCCGGCAAACAAAAATCCATCCTGTAAAATTACACCAATATGCTGGCGTAATTCGGCTTGACGCATATCTCTAACATTGACGCCATCGACGAGAATTTGACCTTGACTTGCTTCGTATAACCGACACAACAATCGGACAATCGAACTTTTTCCCGCCCCGGTAGGACCGACTAGGGCCACTTTTTCACCAGGTTTGATGGTAAAGTCTAGGTTTTTGAGTACATATTCATCATTTTTGTAGGCAAAGGACACGTTCTCAAAGCGAATTTCTCCGGCGTGAGGGTTGTTAGAGTCAGCGATCGCCCGAGACGTGCTTTTTGGGGCTGCACCTTGCCACGGGGCATCCACGGTCCTTTCCTTCACATCCGGATCGCGAATTTCGATGGGTTCGTTAAAAATATCGCTAATCCGTTCAATGGCAGTAAATCCAGCTTGAATCGCGGTGAATTTCTCGGCAAATTGTCGCAGGGGGTCAAATAATCGCTGGGAAAATAGGATAAATTCTGCTAATCTGCCCACTGTCAGGGTATCGCCGAGGACGAGTTGACCCCCTAACCACAAGACTCCGGCGATCGCCACAAAAGCAATCCATTCTAAGGTTGCAGAAACGGCAGAATCATAAAAAATGGTTCGGTCAACCGCTTTAATATAACGCTGGTTATTCACCCGGAAGATTTCTGCATTAAAGGCTTCCCGGCGAAAGATTTGGACCACTCCAACGCCCACAATATTTTCTTGTAGCTTAGAGTTGAGAGAGGAGAGTTCTTCTCGCGCTTTATAGTTTTCGAGGCGATATTGTTGTTGAAAATAAATAATTAAGGCGGCAATGGGAATCAGCATTAACAATAGCAGGAGTGCGAGTTGCCATTGCCGATAGAACATGATGATTAAGACGATCGCAATGGAAAACAAGTCCGTAATCACCCCAATTGCGCCGGTGGAGAACACCTCCCCGAGGGCTTCCACATCGCTAGTGAGGCGGGTAATCAAGCGTCCGACAGGAGTGCGATCGAAAAACCGGACCGCCAAAGCGGTGACATGATCAAACAAATCATTGCGAATATCCGCAGTGATTTTCTGCCCGACTTCCTGAACGAAATAAGACTGAATCGCTTGTAAGGCAAATCTCACCGTAATCGTCAACAAGAGTAACCCAGAAAGGAGATTTAAACCTTGTTGGAGGGTCACTGTTGACAAAAACGGGAGATTAGTAGGTTCGCCCCGGATTAGGGAAATTGCCTGTCCAATAATAATCGGTTGGACCGCCCCGGCAAAGGCTAAGGGGACTAATAAAATCAGGGAAATCCCCAACAGACGACCACTGCGACGGGCATAAGGAACCAAGCGCAGAAATAAACGCCAATCATTTTCACGACGGGGCGATCGACCTTCTTTGGGAGTTGGGGGCGGTGATAAGCGAGTCATCAATAAACCTTATGGACAATGGAAAACAGATGTCCTCCCACTGTAGCGCAACCTCCAAGGCGATCGCCCTTGCGGACCGCCTCGGAATTACACCGCAGTTGTTGTCATTTCGCGGATGGCGGCGATGCGATCGCAGATGCCATCGGTATTTAGACGATAACTAATTGGATGGGCAATCAATCTCGCCGAACTTTGAAATAACACCTCAATTTCAATGAGGCCATTTTCCTTAAGCGTCCGTCCCGTGGAGACCAAATCCACGATCGCCTCGGACATTCCCGTAATCGGTCCCAGTTCCACAGAACCCGACAGTGGCACGATTTCCACTGGCAAATCCAACCGCTGAAAGTATTCCCGGGCACAATGGACAAACTTACTGGCAACTCGTCCGTGGGCCGGTAAATCCAGCGATCGCCGGTAGGGACTCGACTCCTTCACCGCCACGGACAACCGACAATGACCAAATCCCAAATCTAGTACCTGGGCCACTCGCGGTTGTTTTTCCCGCAACACATCATAACCGGCGACCCCCAACTGTGCTTGACCATACTCCACATACACCGGCACATCATGGGTCCTCACCAACAGCGCCCTAGCGGTCCCCGTCGGGTCCAAAATTTGCAACTGTCGATTCGACGAATCCAGAAATGCACTAAAATCCAATCCCACCGACTGCAACAGTCGGATGCTATCGGGTAACAACGATCCTTTCGGTAAAGCGACGGTCAGCATAAGACAAAATGAGAGTGTCAGTTTTAGATTTTACTGGGGAATGGGGACAGGATTTAGATCCAGAGGACAAGAAACCGGGGTTCTGGTCCTAAATTGTGGACTAACCGGGCATCTAAGGTTCTGAAAAAACTCCGTTTCTAACCTTCAACCATCACAAATCATACCCATGCGAATTCTTTTAGTGGATGATGAAGTCCAACTCACCGAACCCCTAACTCGGGTCCTAACTCGGGAAGGATATCAAGTAGAAGTCGCCTCCGATGGCGCAACCGGGGCTGAATTAGCGCGACAAGGGGGATATGACTTACTGATTTTGGATTGGATGTTACCCCACCAATCTGGATTAGCTATTTGCCAGGAAATCCGCCGTCAAGGGGATGTGACGCCGGTGCTATTTTTGACCGCGAAAGATACTTTAGACGATCGCGTTCAAGGACTCGATGCCGGGGCCGATGATTATCTCGTCAAACCCTTTGAATTGCTAGAATTACTGGCACGAGTGCGCGCACAACTGCGGCGATCGCTGACCCAGAAAACCCCCAACCTTGACACTCACCTTCACCGAGATGACCTGGAACTCGACCGTGAAAACCAGTTAGCATACCGAGGGGGGCGCACCATCGAACTCTCGGAAAAAGAAAGTACCCTCCTGGAATATTTTATGCGCCACAGCGGACAATTACTGACCCACAGCGAAATTTATCAACATTTGTGGCCCACGGAAGAAAAACCCAGTAGCAACGTCCTCGCCGCCCAAATTCGTCTACTCCGGCGCAAAATAGAAGCCCCCGGGGAGGTACCCTTAATTCATACCGTTTATGGCAAAGGGTATCGCTTTGGGTCCGGGAGTGAATCCTCCTAATCATCAGGCCCCAACTAGATTTTAGGGCGGATAATTCCGGCCAGAAATGACAGTCCGGAATCAGGATATCCCGAATTAAGTCTGACGAACAGAAAATTGAACTATTCACTGATTTAGCATTGGAAAACAGACAGTTATGTATTTGGATTATTTGTGCAAAATTCTGACTCAATTCGGTAACAATCGCGCTAGATTTAAGCCCCTAGGTTTATCGCTGTTACTGGCACTTTTCACCCTCAGTATCGTAAGCTGTACCACATCCTCCCAATCTCCCCCATCCTCCCAATCTCCCCAATCTCCTACAGTCAATCCCACCTCCCCCCCCATCCAGGACGATCGCGGCAGCGATACACCAGATGAAACACCCGCGATCGCATCCTCGGTTTTACCTCAAACCAATGCCCAAGGGGATTATACAGGTAAATCTAATCATATCAATTGGCGAGTCGTAGACCCGGATTCCAACGGTTTGAACTGTCGCATGGGGGATCAACCCATTGATCAAGTCTGGAATCCTTCTGCTGGGGCCTTAAATATTGGCAGTTGGCCAGTAACAGGAACATTACCCCCTGATTCCACTTTTCAAGCTGCACTTTCTCCCGGTGGATTTGTCTTAACCTTTGATTCCAACAATCAACCCTGGATCTTTGTAGAAAGTAGCAACGGACCCGAACAAACAAGCAATTGTTTCATTCGCGCTAATACCAAATACATCGAACCTCTAACCACCAATCGTTAATAGTTGCAAATGTTCGTAGTAACGACTAAAGTCGTTCTGGGATCGGTGTGGGAGCATTTTCTTTTCGGGCTATAGCTAGAGAAGAAGATACTCCCACTTCTTAATTCAACCCACCCAATCCTTCCCAAAAGCTGGCTTTAATAATTTCAAAACTTTAAAGCATCGGATTAACTAAAGTTCCCATAAATAACACAGTACCGGTACTATTATCCCGAATGGCAAAAAAGAAAGGGCGATCAATAATCATTTCCCTTGTCCCTCCCCGAGTCGCCATGATTGCTGTTACTGCCGATGCTTCCGTTCCTTCTTCATTCACCTCTACAAAGGTTTTATGCTTCACTTTACTAATCCAAAAAGGTTCGGCAGTAATTGAACTGAAATCTGCTTGAGAGCCAAAGGCGATCCCCATATTCATCGCCGTCAGAATATCCTTGAGGTCAATATCATATTCTATTTTAAACCGGGGCAGCCCCAATTTGATAGGCTTAGGTTCCCAATATTCTTTAAGCCATCCACTCCAGTTGTCCGAATTCAATTGTTCTAAAAACGACTCTAATCCAACTTGAGGATTGGGCAGAAAAATATATAAGTTTATTTCCGCTGTATCACCGTAGGGCAAAGCAATAGCCTGAAACAAAGCATTTTCATAATAAGCAAATTCTTGAGTTTGAAACATCAGGGGATGAAGTTTCATCTGTCCATCCGCTAAAGCAAAGGGATGCTCATGAGTGTCCGCTTCAGAAAATGGACTCAACCAGCCCGATTTAAAGTAAATAGCATTCACCAACACCGCAAGTGTAGAGCTATTTACCTCAGTAGGTTCTAAAATATAGTCTATTTTTTTCTGAGTTTCTTCAGCTACCCACTCGTTAATCACTGCGGCAGCAGCAGCAGGGTTACTAAAATCAACTTCCCGAATTAGGGCTTGATAACGGGTTTGAGTCCTTTCAATAAAATTAGAATTAAAAGAGTGACCGGGTTTCATCCAAAAAGAATTGGCAAAAGCTAAATCTACTTCTGAATCCAGTTCGTTTAAGTAATCTTGGAGTCCTGAGAGGGTAAGGTCAATTTGCTCTTGCTCAATTCCTGGAGTTTCCAAAACGGAGGCGATCGCCTCATGAGTTGCTCCCCTTGCACCCCCATTGAGCATTTGTAAAGCCAAGGTTAAACTTAACGGAGAAATAAAAATATTTTGGTCCTTTTGTTGTTGATAAATTTGAGAAAATAAATTGATACCAAAACGAGTATTTGCAGTAATAATAGATTGAGTAGCCATCGAATTTTCCAAGGATCCATTCAAACTGATCCGCAAAGGTTCAACCGCTGTAGGATGGCTCAGGTGGATGGCAGGAAGCAAGGGATCAGGAGGTTCAGAACCTTCCAATCGTGCCATCCAACCCAGGGTCGCGATCGCCACTGCACCTAATAAAGCGATCAGTCTTACCGCATCGATACAATCTTTTTTCATACCAGTCCACTACATTCATGATCATTTTCAAAGCCAAACCCTATAGACAGCACCCTGAACTCTTATTGTTCGGAAATAGCCTAGGTTTAAACCTGGTTTTATTTCCTCGTTTTATCCTCATCTCTGAGCAACGTAATAATTGTTACTTCTGGGGGGCAAAATAGCCGTCCTGGGAAATAAGTTCCCAATCCCCGATTGACATAAAGTTGATTGTTTCCTATCTGATGTAATCCTTGAAACCATTCCCATCGATCAACCACTTTATAAGAGTTTTTAGACAAATAAGGAATCCATTGTCTCAACCCTTGAGGAACTTTTTCCCGGAAGCATTTGTAATAAGCGGGAAGGGGTCCAATGTAGGGTAAAATAATTTGTCCCCCATGAGTATGACCGGATAACTGTAAATCAACCCGTAGGGTTTGTAAATAAGCGGCAGTATCGGGACTATGGGAGAGAACAATTCGAGGAATTGATTCATGAATTCCGGGAAAAACTGCCCCAGTATTAAACTGACCCGACTGCACCTCTGCCATCCCCACAATAGCTAAACCTGGCCCCAAAGGATAGACTACTTCATTCCAAAGAATAGGAATTCCAATTTTTTCAAAAGCTGTGATAATGGTTGACTTAGAGTGAGGAAACTTGATATCATGGTTACCTAAAATACCATAAATACCCCGGCGACTTTGGAGATGCTTAAGTTGCAATGTCAAAGGGTAAATATAGTCCGGATGATAGGTTACATAGTCTCCAGTCAGTAGGACCAAATCAGGGTCAGCATGATTGGAAGCTGCGATCGCCTCGGCCAAGAGTTTATCTGACAATCCCTCCTTTTCATAATGAAAATCGGATAACTGGACTACTTTGGTTCCGATCACAGACGTGGGTAAGTCGGCGATCGCCACGTTTAATCGTTCAATTTTTAACGATCCGGTCAGAAACCCGTGCATACCAGTAATTATCCTAGTGGACAGATAATCCCAGCATAACAAACTTTATCAAATCAACCCTAAACGGTGTTCTACCCTGTTTGTCGTAACAACTTCAGTCGTTATCCCCAGTTCAGGGTTACGACTGAAGTCCTTTCTCCCATCCCTGATTAAATTAACCCAAGTTCTTGGAAATTTTCTCTTCAAAAAAAGTAATTTAAGCAGGGACTGCCATGCCTCGTTGTACTGCCGGTCGTTCCTGTAGTATTTCTACCCAGTGCTTTAAATGGGGATGTTGTTCCAAAGTCAACCCCATAAACTCGTAACTCGCAACCCAGGGATAAAGGGCAATATCTGCAATGGAGTAATTTTCCCCAGCAATATAAGGGCGATCAGCCAATTGTTTATCTAATACCCCATACAGTCGTAACGTTTCTTGCTCATAGCGGGCGATCGCATAAGGAATTTTTTCCGGCGCAAACCGATTAAAATGATTAAACTGTCCAAACATCGGCCCGACACTTGCCATCTGAAACATTAACCATTCCATCACTTGATAGCGAGATTTAGTCTCCGTCGGCCATAATTTACCAGTTTTTTCCGCCAGATACATCAAGATAGCCCCGGATTCAAATACCGTAATTTCTGTATCATGGTCGATAATAGCCGGGATTTTGCTATTGGGATTAATCTCAACAAACTCTGGGGAAAACTGCTCTCCCTGGGTAATATCAATTTTATGGACATTGTAGGAAAGCTCCAATTCTTCTAACAAAATAGAAACTTTACGTCCATTCGGAGTTGGAAAGGTATAAAGGTCAATCATCGCTGGAAAGTCCCCTAAAATAAAGTGAGTATTACACAACAACATTACCCATTATTTAAACAGAGTAATAGGATCTAATTTAGTATAAATTGTACTCGACAAAGAGGCCCGGATAGATCAAATCGGATTTAGGGGCTAGAAATGATATTCCCGAGTACCTGGGCCCTATCCAAGAGTTGAAGTAGGGGCCTGACCAGCGTCAGTATTATTCAGGATCCCGGAGTTGTCCTATAAAAATAGGGAATGTGGTCTTCCACATTCCCTAAAAGGTGAACCATTTAAAGTAACTTAATGACCCGATGCCTCTAAGCCATTTTTATAGGATAAATAGCCCCTGAGTTTGAAAAGATTTATCCATGACTCCAAAATTAATTGGGTAAAATTCTTAGCAAAATTAATGCGATCATAGAGACTACGAACCTGGGTTTTTGTTAATATTCCTATTATTGTCCTATAGGTAAAGACTCACCGACACCAGAAATGCAGTTACCTGAAAAAGGTCGATAATAGGACTGATACCAAGAAACAAACCGGGGAATTCCAACCTCCAGGGGAATACTGGGGCGAAATCCTACATCTTGCTCTAATTCCTCAATATCCGCATAAGTCGCAGGGACATCCCCTGGTTGCATGGGTAGAAATTCTTTTTCAGCTTTTTTCCCCAAACAGTCCTCCAAAATTTCAATAAATCGCAACAATTCAACCGGCTGATTGTTGCCAATATTATAAACTTTATAAGGAACAGCAAGATTGCGACTAGGAGAAGGCGTTTCGGTTTTCTCTGGATTGTTTGTAGGGATGCGATCAAGAACCCGAACTACCCCAGTGATAATATCATCAATATAAGTAAAATCTCGCTTCATTTTACCATAGTTGAAAACAGGAATGGGCTTTCCCTCTAAAATAGCTTGGGTGAACAGAAATAATGCCATATCTGGACGGCCCCAAGGACCATAAACTGTGAAAAATCGTAGACCTGTGGTTGGCAATCCATATAAATAACTGTAGGTATGTGCCATTAATTCATTCGCTTTTTTAGTTGCCGCATATAAACTAATAGGCGCATCTACATTATCCCGAACAGAAAAAGGCATTTTTGTATTTGCCCCATAAACTGAACTAGAAGATGCAAATACCAAATGTTTGATATTGTTGTGCCGACAGCCTTCTAAAATGTTCGTAAACCCGATTAAGTTACTCTCGATATAAGCATGAGGATGGGTTAAGGAATAACGCACCCCCGCTTGTGCCGCTAAATTGATCACCCGGTCCGGTTGATAGTCAGCAAATAGTTTTTCCATCCCTAGGCGATCGCTCAAATCTACTTGGCAAAACTCAAATTGGGGATGCGCTTGCAACAACGCCAGTCGCGATCGCTTTAAATTAACATCATAATAATCATTTAGATTATCAATACCCAAAATTGCTTCCCCACGTCCAAGCAATCTCTGGCACAAATGAAAGCCAATAAAACCAGCCGCCCCAGTCACTAAAATCGGTTTCATAACTCGTTATAAACTCCAATAAAGTATTTTTGAAGGAAAAAGACTCGGGTCCAAAACTGATTTAATATCCATGAAAACACCCTCGGGATTCAGACATCGAATTAACTCATCCGGTGAGCATTCTAAATACTGCCGATGGGGCACTGCTAGCATTAGTGCATCTAAGGCAAAAAATTCAGACCAAGGTGTGAGGGAAATCCCATAGGCTTGGTGAACTTCCTCCGGATTGGCAATGGGGTCATGGACTAAAGGTTTGATGCCAAACTGTTCGAGTTCAGTCACAATATCAGGAACCCGAGTATTGCGAGTATCGGGAACATTCTCTTTAAACGTCACCCCTAAAATACCGACCCGAACCTGTTTAATCGGAACATTTTCATGATTAGTCAACAGTTTAATTAATCGTTGACCCAGATAACGCCCCATGTTGTCATTGATGTGCCGACCTGCGAGAATAACTTCTGGACGATAGCCAACTTGTTGGGCTTTTGCCGTTAGGTAATAGGGGTCAACTCCAATACAATGACCTCCCACCAGTCCCGGTCTAAACGGTAAAAAATTCCACTTAGTCCCGGCAGCAGCCAATACTTCGTGAGTGGAGATATTCAAGCGGTCAAAAATCAAAGCCAATTCATTCATTAAAGCAATATTCAAATCTCGCTGAATATTTTCAATCACCTTTGCAGATTCCGCTACCTTAATTGAAGAAGCCCGATAAATTCCCGCCTCAATAATAGATTCATAAACCTGTGCTACTCGATCTAAGGTCTCGGTATCTTCCCCAGAAACTACTTTAATAATGGTTTCCAGTCTATGTTCTGGATCTCCAGGATTGATCCGTTCTGGAGAATAACCTAATTTAAAATCAATACCCGGACGCAATCCCGATTCTTGGGCTAAAATCGTTCTGCAAGTTTCCTCAGTCACCCCAGGATAAACCGTAGATTCATACACCACCACTGCACCCGGTTGTAAGACCTGCCCTACCAGTTCAGATGCCCGAATTAAAGGGGTTAAATCAGGATGACGATTAGAATCTATGGGAGTGGGAACAGCAACAATAAAAAAATTGGAGGATTTTAAATGATTGGGGTCACTGGTGAATTGAAGAGACGTTGATTTTAAGTCATCCAAACAGACTTCTCCCGTCGCATCGATTCCCTGGATGAGGGCGTGAATTTTCCGGGAATTGATATCAAATCCAACGGTGTTTGGAAACTTTTTAGCTAAGGCAATGGCTAAGGGTAGCCCGACATAACCCAGTCCAATAATGGCAATTTTTTCCGACATAATGGGGTTGGTTTAATTGAAGAATTGAATAAAGGCGGGGCATCAACGATTAAAGTTAGGGCTGTTTATAAACTGGGTTAGAAGCTAACGATTTTGTGTCTGAAACAAACCGAGACCCGTTAGAATCCAGGGTGGTTTGTCCGGTATCGGAAAGGTCCACCTGCTCAAACCAAAAGAAGGCCACGATCGCCAATAACCCGAGAATAACGATACTGGGTGCGGCGATCGTCCAAGAGGGGTTGAAGGCGATCGCTACTCCTAACGCATTGCAAACTCCGGCTGCCTTATAAAGTCGTCCTACCCCTTGGGGAACCGTTAACCCCATCCTTACCAACCGATGGGAGGTATGATCTCGTCCTCCATCGGTGATTTTGAGTTGCCGCCGCAGACGTGAGAAGGTAACCAGAGTTGTATCAAAAATTGGAACGGCTAAAATAACGACTGGAACTAGCCAAATGCCGGAAAATTCTGCACTAGGGGAAATGACCATCAATCCCAGGGCTGCTAACAAAAATCCCATAAACAGACTGCCCGCATCTCCCATAAAAATTGTGGCCGGATGCCAGTTAAACCGCAGGAATCCCAGCGTAATCCCGAAGATGGTCGCACAAACGACCCCCAAGGAAATTTGCCCCTGAACCCAGGCGACTGCCCCGAAACCAACACAGGCGATCGCACTTACCCCAGCTGACAAACCATCCATATTATCCAGCAAATTCAGCGCATTGCAGATTCCCACCACCCAAAATAAAGTGAGGGCAATATCCAAGCCCTGAATTCCCGTTAAATGTATAAAAATACCACTAGAGACTAAAGCGATCCCTGCGCCGAGTTGGCCGATCAGTTTGGGTAGGGGATTGAGTCCGCGCAGGTCGTCATACAATCCCATCCCTGCCAGCAACGTCGCCGAGATCGCCAGAGTCATCCCTTGGGAGAATAACCACTGTGAATCAACAATCAGTAAAGTCGAAATAAATCCTACATACATCGCAATTCCCCCTAACAGGGGAATCGGACGACTATGTGCCTTGTGCTGTCCTGGTTTATCCAGCCAGCGAAAGCGGCAAGCCGCATAGCGGGCTAGATAAGTTCCTCCACCTGCTAGAGACATCGACAAAATTAGAGTCTCAGCGAGTAACCAATGTGTCGTCATGAAATTACCCTCATTTGGTACATTTGGGTTGAGTTCCGCATAAGTGAGAGCCACCATATTACCCAACGGGTCAACTTAGCCAAAGTTTCGGCGATCGTTTCCTCTGTCAGTGCGCTAATCCACTGATTTTCCCGTCACCCCGGTATCAAATCCACCCCAGATGACCTCGGGACTCAACCCATCCACTCCAATCGGATATCGGATGGAGTCCGTCTCTAATCACAGTGACGCTTAAAACATCCAATGGATTAACTACAACTCAGGATTCATCGCCAGAAAAAGAATATAAAACTTGGTTTTTCAGTTGAGTTAGCTCAATCCTAGGTCTAGCGATCGTTCACCCCTGATGCAATCCCTAGAGAAGATGAACAAGCATCCGAGACTCGGGTTAAAGTTTTGTAAAACTTGTCCATGTCCGTAACCAAGCGCTCTGAAGTATAATTTTTAAAGGTCAGCCTTTGGGCTTCCTGTGCGAGTTGTGCTGTAGTCGTAGAGTCCTTAAATAAAGTGAGAATGGCTTGAGCTAAAGCCTCTGGGTCACGAGGGGGAACCAGACGCCCAGTATAACCCTCCTGAATTAAATCAGCAACCCCCCCCACCCGGGTAGAAATCACCGGACAACCAGCAGCCATTGCTTCAATTAAAGAAGCGGGAGTCCCTTCATTATCCGACGAAATCACTACAGCATCCAAATCTGCGTACACTTGCGCCAAATCCCGACGCCATCCGGTGAAGATAACGGCTTTTTCAATGTGCAACTGTTGGGCGTAAGTTTCCAGTTCCCCACGCAGTTCGCCATCGCCGACGATCGCAAAGCGCAGAGTAGGATTTTGGTAATAGGCGATCGCTGCCGCCTCCAGAAATAGATGCAAATTTTTAATCGGCACCAAACGCCCTACCGCACCCACTAAACCGACATCTGCCGGTAAGTCGAATTCTGCACGAAACTGATTTGTGGTCGAGACGTCCTTGAGCCGATTGAGTTCCAGGCCCAAAGGAATTACTTGAATGTGGGAAGCCTCCGTGATTCCATAGCTAACAAGTTCCGATTTCAGGCGATCGCTAATCGTAATAATCCGGCTACTCAATTTCGCACAAAATTTCTCTAATTCAATAAAAAATCGGGTTTTTGCGGCACCAAAATACCCATGAAACACATGACCATGAAAGGTATGCACCACCCAGGGAACCCCCGCCCACCGCGCCGCCAATCGTCCCACCAAACCCGCTTTTGCCGTATGGGTATGAACAATATCCGGCTTCCATTCCCGCATTAACTGATACAGTTTCAAGAGCGTCGCCATATCCTGACGAAAATTAATTTCACGTCCTAAATCTGGAATAATTTCCATCGCCAACTGACGCGCCGCAAATTCATCTTTGAGCGTCCCTTCCTGAGAGGTTTCCATCCCAGTCACTAACAAACACTCATAACCGAGATGAGTTAACCCTTCATTAAGTAAAGTCACATGAGTGGCAGGGCCACCCACATTCATGCGGGCAATAATTCGCATCACACGGATGGGGGGAGAGGGGGAGGAAGAAATCATCTTTTTAAAAGTTACTTAATTTAGATTAAATCTTAATTCAATGATGAAGAGATGAGAGCAAAAAACTACTATTATTCTGTTGCTCTAACCAAGATTGAAACATCAGAATATCCCATAAATAGTATTTCCAATCGTGCCGACCCGATAAATGTTCTTCCCACTTCTGGCGAATTGGCTGGGGGTTAAAAAATCCTTCGTGTCGCAGTCGTTGTTCATCTAATAATGCTTCGGCCCAATCGCGCAACTCACCCCGCAACCAGCGCTCGATCGGCACTGCAAAACCCATTTTAGGTCTTTCAACTAAACTAGCAGGAACATATTGATACAAAACCTGACGCAACAACCATTTCCCCATCCCGTTCTGGATTTTCATTCTGAGCGGAATTTGCCATGAAAATTCTACAACCCGATGATCTAAATAGGGAACTCGTGCCTCTAAGCTAACTCCCATACTCGCTCGGTCAACTTTGGTTAAAATATCATCGGGAAGATAGGTAACCGCATCAAGATACATCATACACTCAGTCAAATCTGAGAATTCAGCCCAGAGTTTTGAGTCGCTTAATACCGTTAAGGGTTCTGTGCTACCCAACACGACCGCCTCGGGATTTTGACAGTTGGAAACCAACCGTTTGTAAAGGGATTGGGGGTTGCGAATGGCTAAAATTTCAGCCAGCTTTTGTAATTTATCTCCTGGTTGACGGAGTTGGAGTTTATTGGGAATAAAGCGATCGCTCTTTTGAAACATTGAATCCCAGGTTTCGGGAGACAACTGAGTGATTGCACCGGCTGCTATTTGGCGAGCCATTGGAGGAATCCAGCCAAGTTTTTGCCAAAACTGACGCCCCCATAAATGACGGTTATAGCCTGCAAACAGTTCATCACCGCCATCACCAGAAAGACTGACCGTGACTTGTTTTCGAGTCAATTGAGAAATCAGAAAAGTTGGAATTTGGGAGGAATCGGAAAAGGGTTCATCGTAAAGAGTCGGGAGTTTAGGAATGACTGCTAAAGCATCTTCTGCGGTGATATAAAGTTCAGTATGGTCGGTGCCCAAATGTTGAGCCACTGCTTTAGCCTGTTCAGCTTCATTATAAATTTTTTCATGGGTTCCAATGGTAAATGTTTTAATCGGTTGACTGCTTTGCGCCTGCATCAAAGCCACTAAAGTTGAAGAATCAACTCCCCCGGAGAGAAATGCACCTAACGGAACATCGGCCATCATGCGTAAATTGACCGCATCTCGTAATAGAGTATCCAGTTGGCTAATCGCTTCAGTTTCAGAACCTAAAAATGGCTGAAAAATGCCAGCAAGAGCAGCCGATTTTGCTGACCAATACGGAATAGGTTCGGCATGAGTTTCTGGCGATCGCACTGTTAATAGGCAAGCTGGGGGCAGTTTATAAATACCTTGATAAATCGAATAAGGTGCAGGAATATAACAAAGCCGAAGGTAAAGGGCTAACGCATCGCGATCAATTTCAGGACAGAATTTTGGATGTGTTTTAAGAGCTTTGAGTTCTGAAGCAAAGAGAAATGCTCCATCGACCCAACCGTAATAAAGAGGTTTTTCACCGAGGCGATCGCGACCCAAATATAAGATGCGCTCTTGCCGGTCCCATAGCGAAAAAGCAAACATTCCATTAAACCGTTTAACTGCTGGTTCAATTCCCCATTCGCTAAACGCCGTCAGCATCACTTCCGTATCTGAACCGCCGCGAAATTGATACCCTAATTGCTGTAATTCTCGCCGCAATTCTAAAAAGTTATAAATTTCGCCATTGAAAACCATCACATACCGACCATTTCCAGAAGTCATCGGTTGATGTCCTTCCGGGGAAAGATCCACAATTGCTAATCGGCGATGTCCTAATGCAATTCCGGCGTTTTCATCAACCCAAATTCCACCGCTATCCGGACCGCGATGTAGCAGCGTGTTGTTCATTCGTTCAATCGTTGAACGAAAATGATTTTGATTTGAACCCCTGTAATCAATCCAGCCGCATAGTCCACACATTTATTTTTTATACCCCACAGCACACCAATAAGGAGCGCGATCGCTAAACACAATATTTATCAGACCTGCCGCTTCCATCATTTGACGGATTTCATCTTTAGTGAATCGGCTTTCTAATTTCGTACCAAAGCGATCCAGAGAATCATTACGCATCACATAAAAACCACGATTTCTGTAGATAGATAGGGGAATAGTATCTACATTTAAGCCGAGTTTTTCTAACAGTAGAGAAAACCGGGCCAGTGGTAGATAAACCAGCACAGCGATCATCTGACTTATCCCATAGCGGACTGGGTAAGGAAGTCGCGAAATTCCCTGCCGAATGATATCGCTCAGTTTCCAAATTAAGCGAAACCACCAAGGCCGATTATCAAAAGCATAGTAAAGATATAGCAGTAAGGGAGCGCTTGGCTTGAGCTTGTCTACACAAGCTTGAATTCCCAGAAAAGTATGGGGAACGTGATGGAGAACTCCGAGAGAATAGCCAAAATCCACTGAATTATCGGGGAGGGGAATATGATCAACACTAGCGTGATAATATTCACAATTTTCCACCTTCAATAAATTATGTTGAGCCACCTCTAAAGCGGCTGAACTCGCATCAATACAATGTAACGTTCCCACTTTAGGAGCAACGCATTTTGCCCAGCGACCGCTACCACAACCCAAATCAAACCCAACTGCATTATTAGGCAGTCGTTCCCAAGGAAATATAGAAAAATACGAGGTAAATATTTCCGTAATTTCCAATTCTTCAACTTCCGAATAGTTGAAAGTCTTCCATTCACGGCCAAACCCTTCTACAGTTTGTAAATCAATGTTTTCCATCGCGATTTCCTTGCAAGTAATTAATTTTAAATAATTGATTTTTCTCTATCTATCAAACAAGCCCCCAAAACCAAATACCTTACTTGCGACTTCAAAAAGGTATTCACTGCATCTTCAGGAGTACAGACGATCGGTTCTTGAATGTTAAAACTGGTATTAAGCAAACAAGGAATGCCGGTTAATCCTTCAAATTCTTTAATTAACTTCCAATAGCGCGGATTAATTTCCTTGCGAACCGTTTGCGGTCGAGCAGTTCCATCTATATGAACCACCGCCGGAATTTTCGCCTTCATATCTTCAGCTACTGGAAAGACGGTAATCATAAACGGATCGTAGCGATCGGTTCCAAAAATTTCTTGGCTTGCTTCTTCTAACATTGATGGAGCCAAAGGACGGAACCACTCTCTTAACTTGACTTGATGATTCAACTTTTCACGCATTTCAGGATCGGTAGGATTCGCAATAAAACTGCGATTGCCTAACGCTCGCGGCCCCCACTCCATACGTCCTTGAAACCAAGCGACAATATGACCTTTTGCTAAGACCTGGGCTACTTTTTGAACCAAAGTTTCTTCAGGAAGATATTCATAGTTTAGTCCTTTTTCATCCAAGACTCGCTGACACTCAACATCTGAAAATCCCGGTCCCCAATAGGCATGATTCATCACAAAATGACGAGGGTTTTTTAGCTTGCTGTGCCAGATTTGGTAACAAGCACCTAAAGCGCACCCAGAATCTCCCGCAGCAGGCTGAAAATAGAAATTTTTAAACGGAGTTTCTGTCATAATTCTTCCGTTCATCAACGAGTTAAAAGCGACTCCTCCCGCCATGCATAGATTGGTTTCCTGGGTTTCTTCATAAAGCCAATTCAGTAATTTAATGACAATATCTTCCAGAACTCTTTGAGCTGTAGCCGCTAGGTTGCGATGAGTTTGAGTGATTTCTTCATCCGGTTTTCGATTGGGACCTACTACTTTCATAAATTCTGGATTAAAAATATAATCCTTTGCTAAATGGTGGTCCAATAATTGGGTGTTAAAATAAAATCTATTTTTGCCAACAGGAATGAGAATGTTGTCGATAAAATAGTCATAAAATTCGGGCTTGCCCCATCCAGCTAATCCCATCATTTTCCATTCATCTCCCTGAAACATATCAAAACCCAGGAAGTTCGTCATTGCAGAATAAAATTGTCCCAAGGAGTGGGGTAACTTAATGCGATCGAGGGTATGAATGCGGTTTCCTTCACCTCTGGCGCAGAGCGTTGTGGAGTCTTCGCCCGTGCCATCTACCGTAAAAATAGCTGCGCGCTCAAAAGGCGAGACAAAAAAACAAGAAGCCGCATGACACAGATGATGGCTCAAATAGTGGAATTTAAACTGACTATCCCCAAATGTTTCTTTTAAATGCTGCTCCATGAAAAACATTTGTTTGTAATGTCCCCCCACTTGTTCTAAACCGCGCTTTCTGCGCCGATTAAAAGCAGCCCAAGATTGCGGTAAGGTATTGAGGGTTACTAGAATGCGTTGTCCCACAACCCACGGTTTCCAGTAGAGTCCAATATGGTCTACGTCATTAAATTTAATATTGGCTTCAGAAAGAACATATTCTACTGCTTTATAGGGGAAACCAACATGATGCTTGATCCGTGAAAATCTTTCTTCTTCAGCCGCTGCGACCAGTTCACCATCTTTTATCAAACAGGCAGCGGCATCGCCCATTGTTGTCAAACCCAAAATATACATTTTAATAGTCTCCTAAGTTGGTAAAAGCTGAGTTGTAGATGCTGCCGATCGCAGGATTTCTTTAAGTTTGGGAACCCAAACAGCAGTCGAATACCGTTCTTTAATGGTTTCCCGTCCAGCTTGTCCCATTTCCCGGCGCAAGTTGGGGTTTTCAATTAACCGGGATAACTTTTCAACCCACTCCCGATCTGTTGACGCTAAAAATCCATTTACACCATCTTGGATGTAATCAGGAATAATGCCAATTGGTGAGGCGATCGTGGGGATGCCAATTGCCATGTATTGCAAAATTTTTCCATGACAACGCCAAGGGGTCCAACCTGTATTGGGAAACGGTGCTAACCCAATGTCAGCATCTTGTAAATCCAGGGCTTCAGTATCAGCATTCCACCGTTTTGCGATCGTAGGTATTCCTTCCATGAAATAGGAATCCGTATGAGAAATAACTGACAATTGAAATGAATGCTGAGTTGCCAATTCTTGCAAAGGAGTTTTAATGCCTTCCAAAAAGGGTAAGGTGCTGTGACTGCCGGTCCATCCCAGCATCACCGTTGCTTCCTTTTGGCGATCGCCTTTCAGTGGATAATCTTTGAGGTCAATGGTACTCGGTACGACACAAACGCGATCGGTATATTCTTTAGCATACTGAGCTAATAAATAATTTCCGACCATAACGGTCTTTGCTAATCGACAAATTGTTGCCGTTTTGCTCGGCCATTTCAGTCGGCTCAAGAAACCATTGGTAGGACTACGATACGACATCCAAATCGGGTCATCAAAATCATAAATAATTGGCAACCCCTGTTGAGCAACTAGGCGTTCGATGACTGCCGGACCGATGGCGGCAGCTTCTCGATAAATAAAAACTAGATCAAACTTTTGTGTTGTCGTTAAAACTTCCAGGCGACGGACAAATGCCTGTATCATTGACTGCGCTTTTTTAATATATTGTCCCGGTTCATAAATGACTTGGTGCAGAGCCTCATCTTCAAAAGGCAGAAAAGTGAAATGAAATCCGTCTTTTTCTAAATATCTGGCCCACTGTTCGATCCGAAACCGCTGACCCGGAGAGGTATCGTATAAAGCTGGCATTAAAGCTAAGACTTTCATCGGATTTGTCCTCTAAGCTGTCTGGACTCCAATTCGGCTAATTTGCTCTCGTACTTTTGTTCCCAACCCAGTCCCGCAAATACTGCCCACAGTAGCCATACCTGCGCCCGCATTCGGTAAGCCGTACCAATATTGCCCATAAATAAAGCATACAAAATACAGATAGATACAGTCATCGCAATAATTAGTAAACTTCCCTGATAGTTGCGGCTCAATCCTCGTTTCATTCCGCTCAGGATCTGAGGGGAGAGTAGGACCCAAAAGGCGGTTTCTGGAATTGTAATATTCTGTCGAATACTACCCAACTGCCAGGGAAAAGGAACAGCCAGAAAATAAAGTAACCCCAAGGGTAAAAATGCTAATGCTCCTTCCGCTGTGGATATATCAGCATCAGGTAAATAACCCGAACTAGCGCTTGTTGCCAAGTCCAAACGGGACAGTTGGATAGTTGCCAATGCCTCTTCTAAGTTGGCTGGTAAATCAGCTTGCACCCGCTCTAAAAATCCGACTTGTCCTAAGAGAAGTATTAGCCCTACGACAATGAGTATTTGTCTAAATAACACCCACAGCAAATTGATAAGTTCCGCACGAGTTTTACTCCGCCCAAATAGCAGCCCCAATGCGACGATCGGCGCAAGCCCTGCGGCTAAATAAAATCGCAAGCCAAATAAAACCGGCATACAGACGACAACAATTAATAGCGATCGCGGGTGCCATTTTTCTTGTAAGCGCAAAATATGATAAACAATCAGATTAAGTACCACATAAATTGCTCCTTCTTTATAAAGAGCAGACCAAATCAAGAATGCGGGTGACCACATAATCAAGCGTGCGCTGTAATAAGCCGCTGCCGGTGACGCGCCTAACTGTCGCGCAATTTGATAAGTCAGCACTGGCCCCCAAGCGGTAATAGAACAGTAAAAAGCCAGAACCAGAGGTAAAACCCGCAATCCACCGGTTAAGAAATAAAAAATGGCGATGATAATCACCACTCCAGGAGCTCGCGCTCCAATACCCACATCTAAAACTGAAGAAACTCTTCCAGCTAACCAGTCTGATGCCAGTTGAGCTGCTAGTTCCTCATATTTGAGCCCATCCTGGATCAATGGCATTTCTGGGTAAAAAATAGTGACTAACCAGGCAGCGATCGCAACCCCAAGGCGCAAGAAAAAACTTCCGAAATATATCCGCTTTAACAATAAATTTTCGGCATCAATCAAGTTATTTTGTGATGAAGTAGCTAACATTTTATTCAAATTTTATAGTTTTTTGAGAAGCTGGCTTGTTAGAAAAATTTAAAGCTTGAATATAAATTGCGCTGATAGTTGAGAAAAAAGCAAATAAACTACAAACTAAAATTCCCCATCGTAACCAATTTTGTGCTGGTCCAAATTTCAATTGCAACGGACCAATATGAATAAATTGTCCCCGAAAAGGCCAAAACGAAGCCCGATCACCGACGCGGAGATAAAGCCAAGGCTCTGGATACATAAGATGACCTCGAAACAATGGAGCATCTTTGCCTTCATAGAGCCTCTGGTGATTATAGTTGACAGGAGTGCTGGCGTTCCCCCCTCCGAGCCATTGCACCGAATTCGGATCACTCCAGGCTGCTAGGGCTGAAATTGGACCATCTTGGTTGCCAATTAATCCTCCATAAGTAGTATCAACTACCAACCATCCCCGCTCTTCATCCCATACTTCCACAATATTGTGACCTGGCGTATGGCGAGGAACTAACTGAACTACCCTAGCAGGAATTCCCACCGAAAGTAATATGGTTGCTAAAAATCCAGATAAAGTAACACAGTGTCCGGGTTCGCCATTTAAGTGCTGCTCAAAACTCGTCATCGGCTCAAAACTAGCAGACAAAAATTCATCCGTAGGATTGCCTAAAGGAATTTTATTTACCAAATTATTAGAAACACATAAAGCAGCAGATAGTCCAATTTGGTCAGCGCAATATTTATGAAAATATTCTCTAAACAGTTGCAATTCTGAAGATTTTTTATATAAATCAATGTCCCACTTGATTGAACCCATTTGAAAACTCCCCAAACCGGGTGGTTGTGCCGCTGCTGAAGGAGCAATAGTTTGTAGTTGACTGGTTGAATAATCTAATTTTTTTAATGCCATCAGTTGCATAATTATTAGTCCAGCAAAAGTAATTGTCATACTCCAACAGAACCAGCTATGATTTTGCTTTGATTTAATCCCCATATTCCGCAAAGTTTTTAACCGGGTTTCCAATATGTCAGCCAGCATTTTATTCCCTTTATAATTTCAATATGTTATTATATAAGTGGATGACTTGTTTTTTCTTTTACTAAGGATGTTGGTCAAACATTATCATATCGACAACCTATATTGGCGACTAAATTTGGACTGAAACAATAAGAGTTCCCATACCTAAAACTGTGAATCTTTTCTTTATGGGCGTTATAAATGGAACAAAAATGTTGCTCTATATCTCATAAGGCTTGTTTAATTCTTTCCATGATGTAATTGGGATTTGATTGAAACACCACTAGAGCAAAGTGATTGATAAATGTGTTTATAAGACTTGACACCTTGTTCTAAAGAAAAATAGCGATGGGCAGTAACGACACAGCGATCGGATACATTAGGATCTTCAACGAGTTGCAAAAGTTGTCGAATCGCGATCGCTTGTGCTTCTGAGGTAAATTCTCTCAGTACCACACCCACTCGATGAGATTCTAATACTTCTGTCATATCCCCCACACCATCATTGCTTAAACAAGGAATGCCACAACCCAGAAATTCCCCAAGTTTAGTTGCCGCAGATGCCCGTTTAGAGAAAACAGGTTTAATCAAAAAAATTCCGGCATTCATCCGGTGCATTTCTTCAGCAACCTCACTATGAGCAACGCTTTTAAGTTCCACTAAATGCTCTTCTATTCCATAAAATGCAATACGATTCCGGATATAATCCCCTTCATTTCGATTCAGAATTAATAATCGAGCATTAGGCTTAATCTCTAATAAGTCTTTGAAACACTCCAAAACTGGATTAAAAAGATACCAGCCTCCCACAGAACCAACATATCCTAGCGTGAAAGGGCTGTCTTGTCTTTCTTGGGTATTCAATCTAGGATGAAAAATTTCTAAATTGGTACAAGTGGGAATCACTTCAAATCGGGGTTGAATTTCTTTTAAATAAGGAAATTCCCGCATCGCCGCTACTCCCGCATGAGTCAAGGAAACTACCACATCTGCTTGAGTTAAAAATTGTTGTTCAAACCATTTTGCCATTTTATAAAGTCGAGAGTCTTTCGGCCAGAGTTCCCCATCAATTCGCTCATCTGCCCAAAACCCGCGCATATCAAAAATAAAACCTATTCCGAAAATGCGCTTTAAAAATAAACCCAAGACAGCAGGAACATAACTACGAACATGGACAATTTTAATCCGGTAACGGATGACTAAATAAATACAGAGGAAAAACCCTACCGCTAAATCATAAGCAGTTGCAGGTGCAGTCGGACGTTTATGATACGGGAGAGGAATCCAGCGAATGCCAGTATCCCGAATTTTTTCAATTAAAGCATTCCGCTCTTTTTTATTGGTCCACTCTTCTGGTTTTTCATAAGTAACCAAAGTGATTTCAAAATCTTGTATCAACTGATATAGGTATTGTAAAACTTGAGATTGGCCCAAAGGTTCTAGTAATCCGTCATAGCTGATATAAAGAACATTTGGTGAAACTGCTTTTTGTCTCATATATAAAATTAATTTTTTTTATAGATAAATTTTAAATTAGATTCTATTAATGTGGCTTGTGTCCATCCCACAAATGTTGCCAAGTCTATCGCTGCAATAATCAATACAACTCCAAGAAATTGAAGTGGATTAAATAGCCATAATAAACTTCTATTTTCTCGTCGCACCCAAATACTTTTAGTGGCTCTTGCTAGAAAGCCAAATATAGGAATAGCTAACCACCCTAAGTGATGAATTAAAGCTAAAACTATAAAAATCACAGCCACTAGATATTGTCTCGCAATGCCATAATGCCAATATCGTTGGCGATTTGCCCAAACATTATGTTTGGAATAAAGGACAAATTTATCGAAGATGGCGCTGAGGGTTGGTTGTAGTTGCCACCACACTGTGGCCGTGGGTGCCCAACCAACAGAAAAACCGTGTTCCTGAATGCGTTCCATGAAAATTAAATCTTCAGCAGCCCGCAAATCAGGAAAACCTCCGACTGCTTGCCAGACATCCCGACGAATCAATGATGATGGAATCACTGGCCCACGCATCCAGCCACCGGGTCTTCGTTGCTTGGGTGCGGGACAGACTAGGGCTGCACAACTTTCAAAATAAGAGTTTGTGATAGGTTCATAGTTTCCATAGACTACGGTTACACTCGGGTTGAGATCGACCACTTGCACAAGGTTCTCTAACCAAGTTGGCTCTAAACGGATTCCTGCATCAGTCAGGGCAATCCATTCATAAGATGCAGCGGCAATACCAATATTTCGTCCTTTGCCTGGAGTAGCTCGTTGAGTTTCCACAACCCGAATGCGCGGGTTTTGTGCGATCGCGTTTTGCAGTAAGCTGACCGTATGATCTGTACTGCCTCCATCAACAAAAACAATTTCATCGGGTTGATGTGTTTGCTCTCCGATACTATGGAGCAAAGCTGGAATAGTCACTGCTTCGTTATAAACAGGAATTACAAGAGATATATGAAACATAAATTAGCCCTTCCAGCGACCTGCATAAAAGTACCGATTACCCCAACGGTTCGGTTGGAAGGCAGAAAAAGTTTGAGAACAGCGACGTAGTAGAAACAGACCAACGGAGCGAGAACTTAAGTTTTTAGAGAAAGATAATCTGCTCGGTGCAGGCCAGGAAACTTCTGTTATCGAGTATTCCAATTCTTCTAATCCAAACTGTTCAAATAAGAGCTTTTGCCCTTTGGCCGTGGCTAAGATGACATGGTAAGGCGGCATTTCTATTCGACGACGATGCCGCGAACGCAAGCAACTTAAAGTAATAGTAAATAAATTTATATTATTTTCTAATGGTCCTTGGGCTAATAATATGCCTCCGGGTTTTATTAAATTTAAAATACTTAGAAATTGAGTATTAATTTGAGTCAGATGCTCGATAGTATCTCCTAAATGAAGGATGTCTGCAATTGGCTCTTGAAGTTGATTAACGGAATCCCGATTAAAAATAGTTGCACCTATACTTTGCTCTAAATTTTTAGCAACTTCTGCATTAAACTCTACACCTATTGCCTCCCAATTTAACTTTTTTGCTTCTCTAAGTAAAGAACCTTGACCACAACCATAATCAATAAAAGTTCCCACTTTTTCTTTGTTTAACCACTCAATCACCTGCTGCGGCGATTTCGGATCTTCTACTATGAGATTCTCATTAAAACTTTTGCTATAATTTAGTCCATACATTTGCTCCAAGACTATATCAGTCGGCATGGGATCGCAATAAAGCGAGTTACATGATAAGCATTGAAGATAGGTAAATTCCTCTCCTTGGTAAAAGGTAGAACCCAACCAGGAAGGTGCAGCGCGATTCTCATTACACAACGGACAACTCATAAGCTTAGGGTGATTTTTGACTAATATTTTTATTTTCTTGACTAATCATTAATTAATTTAAGTTGTTTAGCAACTTCTTTGGTACATAATAAATAATTTCCATAGCTATCATGATTATTGGAATCAATAAAATT